>NZ_JBEYZW010000021.1:0-100739 GCF_040646215.1 Streptomyces sp. NPDC046215
GCTCGGCCAGCTCGTGGACCGTGGGCGAGCGCCCGTGCCGCTGGGAGAGCTCGGCCGTCGGCGCGGGGTGGTCGCTCGCCCTGCGCCTCGCCGGCCTCGGCAACGCTCGCCGCCGTAGGCGGCAACGTCAGCGCCGTGCGACGCCCTCGGCCCGAGCCGCCGCCGCGACGGCGGCGGTCACCGCCGGGGCGACCCGCTCGTCGAACGGCGACGGGATCACGCACTCGGCGCTCAGCTCGTCGGCGACGACCGCCGCCAGCGCCTCGGCGGCCGCGAGCTTCATGCCCTCGGTGATCCGCGACGCCCGCACCTGCAAGGCACCCGCGAAGATGCCCGGGAAGGCGAGCACGTTGTTGATCTGGTTCGGGTAGTCGCTGCGCCCGGTGGCCACCACGGCCGCGTACTTGCGGGCGACGTCCGGGTGGATCTCCGGCGTGGGATTGGCCATCGCGAAGATCAGCGCGTTCTCCGCCATCGAGGCGACCGCCTCCTCCGGGACCGTGCCGCCGGACACGCCGATGAACACGTCCGCGCCCTTCAGCGCCGACTCCAACGAGCCGGAGAGCCCGGCCTTGTTGGTGTACCCGGCCAGGTCGCGCTTGACCGAGTTCAGGTCCTCGCGGTCCTGGGAGACGATGCCCTTGCGGTCGCAGACGGCCACGTCGCCGATGCCCGCTTCCACCAGGATCTTGGCGATGGCCACGCCGGCCGCGCCAGCGCCCGAGATCACCGCGCGCAGCCGGCCGAGCGGCCGCTCGGTGAGCGTCGCGGCGTTGCGCAGCGCGGCCAGGGTGACGACGGCGGTGCCGTGCTGGTCGTCGTGGAAGACGGGGATGTCCACGCGCTCCTGGAGCTTGCGCTCGACCTCGAAGCACCGCGGCGCCGAGATGTCCTCCAGGTTGATGCCGCCGAAGGAGGGCGCGAGCCGGGCGACGGTGTCGACGAGCTCGTCGACGTCCCGGCAGTCGAGCGCGAGCGGCACCGCGTCCACGCCGCCGAACTGCTTGAAGAGAATGGCCTTGCCCTCCATCACGGGCAAGGACGCCTCGGGACCGATGTCACCGAGGCCGAGGACGGCACTGCCGTCCGTCACGACCGCCACCACCTGGGACTTCCAGGTGTAGTCGTGAACGAGCTCGGGCTGCTCGGCGATGGCGCTGCAGACCTTCGCGACACCCGGTGTGTAGGCGAGGGACAGATCGTCCCGGTCGCGCACGGGCACGGTGGCCCGGATGGCCATTTTTCCGCCCCGGTGCAGCGCAAAGGCCGGATCGAAGAGCTCGTCCTGAGCCCCGTCCGCACCGCTGTCGCTGCGAGGATTCACGATCTCCGCTGCCACTATTCTGACCCCTTTGTCGAATTGCCGTCGAGGGTATCGCCCGAGGTCGCGGGCGTCGAACGTGCCGCATACACGCTCTGGGCCCCTGGGTACGGGGTGTGGCTGGTCTTTCTACCGGATCGGCACTACGGCCGACGAGTGAGTTCCCGGCCCGTGGGTCACGGCACCCGCACGATCACGCCAAAAGCGTGTCAACTGGTGCCGGAAGTCCATGGAGTGAGACAAGAGGTGCGTGATCTACGTCTCGCACCGAGGAGGAACGCCTAAGTCCGGTAGTACGAACCGACCTGGTACCGCACGGGGATCACCCGTTATCCGATTTTGACATAGCGGGCCCCCCGAACGGTGCAGTCCAGATGGCAAGATGCCCAAATCACACGAGGTCGCGGCGCCCGCCGATGTGTGCCCCCGGCCCGGTGCGAACCGCGTTCCAGCAGCGCGTTCCCTCGGCTATCCCCTCACCCGCAGGAGGAATCAGCAATGACCGCAAGCTCCACCCATCGCCCGGCTGCCGCCAGGAGTCATACGGCCGCCGCCGGTGCGATCGCGGTCGCCGGCGCCCTGCTGCTGACCGGCTGCGGCGACATGAGGGACAAGGCAGGCCCCGCGGACCAGGCGGTCAAGGGCTCGGAGGCCCCGCTCTTCGCCAAGCTGCCCAAGCGGATCCAGGACTCCAAGGTCATCAAGGTGGGCTCCGACATCGCCTACCCGCCCGTGGAATTCAAGAAGAACGGCAAGGTCGTCGGCATCGACCCCGATATCGCCGCCGCCCTGGGCAAGGAACTGGGGGTGCGGTTCGAGTTCAACAACGGCACCTTCGACAGCCTCCTGATCGGTCTGCGGTCAAAGCGTTACGACATGGCGATGTCCGCCATGACCGACACCAAGGACCGCCAGGAGGGCAAGGACTCCAAGACGGGCAAGAAGGTCACCGACGGTGTCGACTTCGTCGACTACTTCACCGCCGGCGTCTCGATCTACACGAAAAAGGGCGACACCAAGGGCATCTCGTCCTGGGCCGACCTCTGTGACAAGAAGGTCGGGGTGCAGCGCGGCACCGTCTCCGACGACATGGCCAAGGCCGAGTCGGAGAAGTGCGAGAAGGACGACAAGGGGTCGATCTCGATCGAGGCGTTCGACACCGACCTGGAGGCCCAGACCCGCCTGAAGGCCGGTGGCGTCGACGCCGTCTCCAGCGACTTCCCCGTCGCGGCCTACGCCGTCAAGACGTCGGGGGGCGGCAAGGACTTCGAGGCGGTCGGCGAGCAGGTCGAGGCCGCGCCGTACGGCATCGCCCTCTCCAAGGAAAACGCCCAGCTGCGGGACGCCCTCAAGGCGGCCCTCGAAGCGATCATCAAGAACGGTGCGTACGAGAAGGTCCTGCAGACCTGGGGCGTCGAGGCCGGCGCCGTCAAGGAAGCCAAGGTCAACGGCGGTTCCTGACCCCCTCTCCCTTCCCTCGTACGGCACGCTGAAAGGCCATACCCGTGACTGATTCCCCCGAAAAGCCGGAGCCCGACAAGTCGGAGCCGGACCCGTCAGAGTCCGAGAAGTCGGCTGCGGGAACCCCGCCGGAGCCGGCCGCCTCCGGCGAGAAGGCCGAGAAGGCCGCTCCCGGCGAGAAGCCCGAGAAGCCCGAGAAGGCTGAGCCTGCCGAGCAGCCCGAGGCTGAGCAGCCCGAGTCCGACAAGGCCGCGAAGAAGGACGAAACGGTCGAGAAGGCCGCGGTCGGCGAGTCCCCGGAGGACGCGAAGCCTGCCGCGAAGCCGGATCTCGCGAAGAAGGATCTCGCGAAGAAGGACGGCGAGCCCGCCCCCGAGGGCCCCCGCACCAAGGCCGCCTCCAAAGCCGCGACCGCGAGCGCCGTCGCCACCGAGCTCCGGGCCATCCCCGTCCGGCACTACGGCCGCTGGGTCTCCGCCGTCGTCGTCCTCGGCCTGCTGGCGCTGCTGCTCAACGCCTTTGCCACCGCGGACGTCAACTACAGCGCCATTCCGGACTACCTCTTCGACTCCACGGTCGTCGAGGGTCTCGGCAAGACGATCCTGATCTCGGTGCTGGCGATGCTGCTGGGCCTGGTGCTCGGCATCGTGCTGGCCGTGATGCGGCTGTCGAAGAACCCGGTGACCTCCTCGGTCTCCTGGCTCTACATCTGGTTCTTCCGCGGCACCCCGGTGTACGTCCAGCTGCTGCTGTGGTTCAACCTCGCGTTGATCTTCCCGTACATCAACCTCGGCCCGATCTACCGGGACGAGATGAGCGACTTCATGACCCCCTTCATGGCCGCGCTGCTGGGCCTGGGGCTCAACGAGGCCGCGTACATGTCGGAGATCGTCCGGGCCGGCATCCAGTCCGTCGACGAGGGCCAGACCGAGGCGTCGCACGCGCTGGGCATGAACCAGGGCAAGACGCTGCGCAGGGTCGTGCTGCCGCAGGCGATGCGCGTGATCGTCCCGCCGACCGGCAACGAGTTCATCAACATGCTGAAGACCTCGTCGCTGGCCGCGAGCGCGGCCCAGTACCTGGAGCTGTTGCGCTCCACGTCCGACATCGGCCAGACCACCGGCGCCACGGTGGAGATGCTCTTCCTGGCCGCCACCTGGTACCTGATCCTCACCAGCGTCTTCAGCGTCGGCCAGTTCTACCTGGAGCGGCACTACGCCCGTGGTTCGCTGCGCAGCCTGCCGCTCACCCCGTGGCAGAAGGTCAAGTCGAACCTGGCGGCCGTCGGTCACCGTTCCCCCGGAGGTATGAGCGCATGAACGCGATGGTGAAGGCCGAGGGCGTCCACAAGTCCTACGGCGCGGTCCAGGTCCTCAAGGGCATCGACCTCGAAGTCGCCCCGCGCGAGGTGTTCTGCCTCATCGGCCCCTCCGGCTCCGGCAAGTCCACCTTCCTGCGGTGCATCAACCACCTGGAGAAGATCAGCGCGGGCCGGCTGTCCGTCGACGGCGAGCTGGTGGGCTACCGCCAGAAGGGCGACAAGCTCTACGAGCTCAAGGACAGCGAGGTGGCCCTGAAGCGGCGGGACATCGGCATGGTGTTCCAGCGCTTCAACCTCTTCCCGCACATGTCGGCGCTGGCCAATGTGATGGAGGCGCCGATCCAGGTGAAGCGCGAGTCCAAGGCGGTCGCCCGCGAGCGGGCCATGAAGCTCCTGGACCGGGTGGGCCTCGCCGACAAGGCGGGCAACTACCCCTCCCAGCTCTCCGGCGGCCAGCAGCAGCGGGTGGCCATCGCCCGGGCCCTGGCCATGGAGCCGAAGCTGATGCTCTTCGACGAGCCGACCTCCGCGCTCGACCCGGAGCTGGTCGGTGACGTCCTGGACGTCATGCGGGGGCTGGCCGAGGACGGCATGACGATGGTCGTCGTCACGCACGAGATGGGCTTCGCCCGCGAGGTCGGCGACTCGGTGGTCTTCATGGACGACGGCGTCGTCGTGGAGTCCGGCCACCCGCGCGAGGTGCTGACCAACCCGCAGCACGACCGGACGAAGGCGTTCCTGTCCAAGGTGCTGTAGCCGCCGCAAGGCGGCCCGGACGGACGAGGCGGCGGCGCGGGGAGACCCGCACCGCCGCCTCGTCCGTCAAGGGGCGGGATCGCGGTCACCCGGTGTAATACCCTCTAATTCGGACCGGCCATTACTTGATCGACTACTCCGCGACACCGGCGTCCACAGATATCTGCGTAAGGACCAAAAGTGGAACTGGCCTACTACTCGGACTATGCCGTGCGGCTGGTCAACTCCGAGCAGCCCAGCCGGGGCGCCGACGCGCTCACCTCCGTCGAGGCCCTGCGCGAGCTCTTCGGCGCCGGCGCCCAGGCGGCCCGCCGGGCCGCGGACAGCGACGTCACCCGGCTGCGGTCGGTCCGGGCCAGGCTGCGCGCGGTCTTCGAGGCCGCCGACGAGGGCGACGAGGTGCGGGCCGTGGACCTGCTCAACGCGCTGCTGATGGAGTTCCCCGTCAGCCCGCAGATCTCCGGCCACGAGTTCCGCGACGACGACGGCCGCCCCAAATGGCACATGCACATCGCCGACCACGCGGCCAGCGCCAGTGCCTCGTACACCGCCACGGCCTGCATGGGCCTGGCCGTGCACCTCACCGAGTACGGCGTCGACCGCCTCGGCATCTGCCAGGCCGTGCCCTGCCGCAACGCCTACCTGGACACCTCGACCAACCGCTCCCGCCGCTACTGCTCCGACCGCTGCGCGACCCGCGCCAACGTCGCCGCCTACCGCGCCCGCAAGCGCCTGGAGAACCGCGACCCCGCCGCCGCGGCCGGCCCCACCCGCACCGGCCTGAGCGCCGAGACCAGCCAGGACAGCAGCGAGGCCGCCGAGCGCTGACCCGCCCCGGGCGGCCGGCGCAGCCGCACCCAGGCCCGGGCCACCACCAGCTCCTCGGGCACCGTCCCGAACTCCCGGCTGTCGTTCGCGACCAGGGGATTGTCACCCCGCACCCACCAGCCGCCCGCGCGCCGCTCCACGGCCCGCTTGACGATCAGCAGGTCCTGCCGGAACGGGTGGCGCAGCACCACCACGTCACCCGGGCGGACGGTCGCCCCGTACTGGACGACCAGCTGGTCGCCCGGGTTCAGCGTGGGCACCATCGACGGGTTGTAGACCTCGGCCAGTCCGATCCGCAGCAGTCCGCGGCGTTCGCGGTCCTGCTCCTGCCCGCGCTCGTCCACTCGCTCCTGCACCACGGCTCCTCCCGGTCCATTTCGCCACCGGTCCCAGACTGACACCGGACTTTTGTCCTAGGCCCCCCGGGGCACCCGAGAAAAGCCTTCCCACACCGAGTAATCTCGCACCTGAGAAGACGATCACGAGGAAGGACAGCTCTATGCTTTCCCGCCTGTTCGCCCCCAAGGTGCAGGTCAGTGCCCACTGCGACCTGCCGTGCGGCGTTTACGACCCGGCCCAGGCCCGTATCGAGGCCGAGTCGGTCAAGGCAGTCCAGGAGAAGTACCAGGCCAACGAGGACCCGGACTTCCGCACCCGCGCCCTCATCATCAAGGAGCAGCGCGCGGAGCTGGCCAAGCACCACGTCTCGGTGCTGTGGAGCGACTACTTCAAGCCTCCGCACTTCGAGAAGTACCCCCAGCTGCACCAGCTGGTGAATGACACCCTCAAGGCCCTGAGCACGGCCAAGGCGTCGAACGACCCGAAGACGGGCGAGAAGGCGCTGGAGCTCATCGCCGAGATCGACAAGATCTTCTGGGAGACGAAGAAGGCCTGATCCCGGATCAGGGTTTCCGTTCCGCGGGCGCTCGCGCTCCGCGGTGCGTCGGCTGTCGCGCCCGGCCCGTCCGGATCCCGTCCAGGGGTCCGGACGGGCCGGGCGTCCGCGCTTCAGGTGCGTTTGAACTCCGCCGGCCCCGCGTTCATCTCGATCGTGCCGTCGGGGTGCAGGACCGGGCGGCGTTCCGTCATGCGGCCGCTGTAGGTCTCGACGTGGCTGATGGCCGCGCCGTCCGGGCCCGTGAAGTCGACGAGGGCGATCGCCACCCAGTAGCGGGTCTTGGCGTTCTCGTACAGCGGGACCGTGACCGTGGAGCCGCGGGCGTCGCTGACCACGACCTTCGCGCCGAAGCTGCGGAACGAGCCGAAGCCGTTGCTGAGGGCGGAGTAGGCGCAGAGCAGGACGTAGCCCTGCTCGTCGGGGCGCACGATGCGGATGGACTCCCGGCCCGGTACCCGGGAGTCGCCGTCCAGCTTGATGTACGGCGGGGCCGTCAGCGAACCGAGGTTTTTGTAGTAGACGACTCCGGCGTTCCGCGCGGCCTCGGCCGACCGTGGGGCCGGGCCGTTCTTGACGACCGTGCCCGGCGGCCGGCTGCCGCGCCGGGCCTCCGACGCCGGTACGAACAGGGCGTACAGGTCGAGGTCGGCGCCGCGGTTGCGCCGGCTGTCGCTGCCGCCGTCCCATTCCAGGGCCGCCGTCACCACGAGCTCCCGGTCCTGCTTGTCCAGGCTGATCGACGCCCGGCCGCCCTTGTCGAGACTCACGCTGCCGAGCGGGGGCTTGGTGAGGTTCGCCGGAACCGGGGCCGGAATCGGGGCAGGGGCCGGGGCCGGGGCGTCGTCGACCTGGACGCCGAAGTCGGTGGCCACGCCCGCGAGGCCGGACGCGTAGCCCTGGCCGACGGCCCGGATCTTCCATGCGGGGCCCCGGCGGTAGATCTCCATCAGGACGGCGGCGCGTTCGCCTCCGGTCATCGGCGGCACCGGGAACAGGACGGGCGCTCCGGAACCCTGCACGGCCCGGACGGACAGGTCTCGCACGCCGCCGAACGTCCGTGTCGCGTCGGACGGGTCGCAACCGGCCACCAGGACCACACGGTGCACGGACGGGGGGAGGGCCGCCGGCTCCACGACGATCCGCTCGGGTTCCCCGGCGCCGGCGGGCAGGTGGCGGACCGCGCCCGCCTCGCCGGCCGGCTGGTTGAAGAACACCATGTCGGCGTCGGACCGCACCTTGCCGTCCGCGCCGATCAGCAGGGCGCTGAGGTCCAGGTGCTCGCCGGTGCCGTGCAGTTCGGCCGTGATCGGCCCGTCGGATATCGGGGCGTTCGCGCCCTTCGCCAGTTCCGTCATGACCCCTTCTCCCCTGTGGTGTCGTTGCGCGCCACCTTCGCACAGGGGAGGGGCGGTTCAGGAGGGCACCACCAGGCGGGCCTCGGTCAGGGTGGTGATGAGCGTCGTGACGTCGCCGTTCGCCCGCTCCGGGGCCAGGTCCGGGTGGCGGGCGGTGAGGGCGGCCGCCACCTGCGGGGGAGTGGCGCCGTCGAGCAGGGCCCGGAGGATGCGGGCGGCGGTGCCGTTGAGCTGCCAGTAGCGGCCGGAGGTCTCGTCCAGCAGCACCATTCCCTCGTCGGTGGCCGTCGCGGAGACGTCCTTGCGCAGGGCCAGGGTCACGGTGCTCCTCCGGTCGTCGTGCCGCTCCCGGGCCCGGGAGGGACCGTTCCGCGTGCGGCCCGGCACCCCCGGGATCCCCAGCTCTCCGTGCCTCACGCCCGGAGGGCGGCTCCTCCACCCGAAAGGGTGGGCCCGCTCATTTCTCCGGCCGCAGGAGGGCCGTGATGCGCGCGACGGTCTCGCTCAGGTGCCGGTGGGCCTCGGCCGCCTGAGCCGCCGTCACCCCGTGGTCCCGGGCGGTGTCGCGGATGTCGTCGCGGAAGCGGTCCAGGAGGCGGTCCAGGTCGCGGGCGGGGTTCTCGGACAGGGGGTCGGGCGGGGTGCCCCACGCCGGGGCGGGGGGCCGCGCGCCGGGCTCGCCCGGGGCGTCCGCGCGCTCCACCGTGACCTCGGGCCCGGTACCGGCCGCGCGCCCGCCGAGCGAGCCGAGCTCCTTCGCCAGCGCGCTCAACCCCTCGGCGATGCCCTTCGACCAGTCGCCCTGCCGGGTGTGGCCCTGCACCTGCTCCTGCACGCGCTCGGCGATGCGCAGGAACTCCTCGCGGGCGTCCTCGTGGGCCGTGCGCGCCTGGCGCCGGGCCTGCTGGGCGTCCTGCTTGGCGCGGCGGCTCTCCTCCTTCGCGCGGCGCGCCTGCTCCTTCCACTGCTCCTTGGCGCGCTTGAACTCCTCCTTCACCCCCTCGAAGGAGTCGCCCGTCTCGCCCCCGGTGGCTGCCCGGGCCCGGAGCGCCGCCTCGCGCATCTCGCGCCGCAGGGCGCCCGCGGTGCCGCGGACGTCCTCGCGGATGTCGGCCGCGAGGGCGGCGACGGACTCCCGGATCTCCAGCTCCAGCTCGGCCAGCTCGCCCTGGCGGTCGGCGAGCTCGGCGCGGCCCGCGCCGGTGAGGGAGTAGACCTTGCGGCCGCCCTCGGTGGCGTGGGTGACGAGCCCCTCCGCTTCCAGCTTGGCCAGGCGCGGGTAGACGGTGCCGGCGGAGGGCGCGTACAGGCCCTGGAAGCGCTCCTCCAGCAGCCGGATGATCTCGTAGCCGTGGCGGGGTGCCTCGTCGAGCAGCTTCAGCAGGTACAGGCGCAGCCGGCCGTGGGCGAAGACGGGGGGCATCAGAGAACCTTTCCCCGGGCGGGGGCGGCGGCGCCGGCCCAGTCCTCGGTGTCGGGCCGGCGCAGGAGGGCGAGCGCGCCGGAGACGGTGGTGATCTTAAGGCTGCCGAGGCCGGCGCCGAGCCGGCCGGTGATCTTCCTGGCGCCGAACGGGGTGCTGACCGACAGCTCCTCGAAGGCGCAGGAGACCGGGCCGCCGGTGGTGGACGCGTCCACCGACACATCGGCGGTGGCGGGCAGCCGGACGGCGATCTCGCCGGAGACGGTGGCGAGCGAGAGGGCGGGGGCCCCGACGGCGGGGGAGAGGTCGAGCGCCATGTCTCCGGTGACCGAGTCGGCCTCGACGCGGGCGCCGGCGCTCTCGACGAGCGTGAGGTCGCCGGAGACGGAGGTGAAGCGCAGGGTGCCGCCGAGCCCCTGGGCCTCCAGCCGCCCGGAGACGGTCTCGGCGCGGACGGCGCCGGTCAGCCCCGCGAGGGTGGTGTCACCGACGACGCCGCGGACGTCGGTGCGGCCCGAGACGCCCGAGACGACGGCGCTCGCGTCGACGACGCCGACCTCCACGCGGGTGGCTGCCGGGACGGTGAGGGTGACGGTGGCGCTGCGATTCCACTTGCCGCGGGGCCACTTCAGGAAGCCGCTCCACGTCAGGTCCTCGTAGGTGACCGTGAGGGTGCCCGACGCGTGGGTGACGACCAGCGGCGGGCCGTCGATCGCGGAGACCTCCAGCCGGGCCGGCCCGCTGTCGGTGCCCACGACGTTGACCGTGCCGCCCACGATCCGTACGGAGAGCGCCGTGACCGGCTCTTCGAAGGTGATTTTCCGCGGCTCGGACAGTGACCAGTGCGAGGGAGCGGGCTGGACCGGCATGCCGGTTCCTCCTTGGCGGTCCGGGGTACGAGCGAGACGCAACCTATCGCGTCTCTTCATCAAACACGATATATCGCGTCCGGGGGAAGTCAAGCGCGCGCGGCGTGGCATAGCGTGGACGTATGTCCGCAACTGATCACAGCCGTGCGGCGGCGGTCCTGCTGCTCTGCCGGGCCGAGCCCGACCGCGTACGCCCCTCCGCGCAGCTCCTGAACGAACCCCTCCTCCTGGTCCCGGCCGGCGAGGAGTGGAGCGCGCTGATCCCCGGAGAGGACTCCTGGCGCTCCGAGGGCACCCACCTCTCCGAGGCCGCTGCCGGGTGGGCACACGCCCTGGCCGTCGGCGAGCAGTGGCCCGTCGTGGGGCTGTGGTGGGACGAGGGCGGCGCGGGCTTCGTGGTGGCGGCGGGCTTCCGCCGGACGGTCGGCTACGCGTGGCTTCTGGACGGCACCCCCGTCGGGGAGGAAGCGGCCATGGACGCCCTGCGCGCCCGGCTCGGCCTCGACCCGGTGCTCGACGGCGACGCCCTCGACGGGCTCACCCGCCCGGACTCCGACGCCGGGGCCGCCGCCCGGGTGCGCGGGCTCATCGCGGTGCTGACCCGGGCCGGACTGACGCTCCCCGCGGGCCTCGCCCCGGGCACGGGCGCGGCCGGGCTGCGCGCCGCGGCCGGGGCCCTGCCCTCGGTCGAGGCCGTCGACTGGCCGGGCTGGCGCGAGGCCGTCCGCGCCGGGCTGGACGCCGCCGAGCGCGGCACGCTCGGCCCGTGGACGCGCGGCCCCCGGGCCCGCGCCCGGGGCGCGGCCGAGATCGCGGCGGGCCTGGCCCTCACGGCGTGGGCCCGCAGGTCGGGCCGCGGCGGCTGGACGGCGGTGGGGGCGCTGCTCCTGGCGGACGGCGCGCTGGCGCTGGCGTACGACAGGTGGCGCGACCGGGGCGCCGGCGCGGGCCCCGGCCACGGATCGCCGGCAGGCTAGGAACCCGGCTCGGGGCTCCGGCCGCCGCTACGCCTTCGCGGCGCTCGACGCGGCTGAGCTGACGCAGTCCCCGGCGTGGCCGCCGGGGGTCGGTGGGCGCCCGGTGCCGTCCCCGGCCCGGGCCGTCACGGCCGCGCCGCCGAGCATCCCCCGTCGCAGGCACCCCGCCTAGAGGTCCTCGTCGTCCTCGTCGTCCAGGCGGGCCAGCCACGTCGCCAGCCGCTCGACCGGGACCTCGAAGTCCGGGTTCAGGTCGACGAACTCGCGCAGGCGCTCGGCCACCCAGCCCAGGGAGACCTCCTCTTCGCCTCGCCGGTTCTCCAGCTCCTCGATGCCGCGGTCGGTGAAGTACAACGTGCTCTCCGTCAGGTGAAAGGGCGGGGAAGGCCGGGCGGGCAGCCGCGGGCCACGGGGCATACCCGTCCAGGATAGGCGGGGCCTTGGCCACGGCCTCGCGCACCCGCCCGGCCCGGGGCCCGCCTCGCCCCCGCCGGGGCGGCCGGCGCCGACAACGCCGAGTGCCCGTGGCTCAGCGGCCGTTCTGCCCTCGTGCCCGTCCGCGTCAGCCCGTACGGCCGGTCCGGCCGTACCGCCTCCGCAACGGCGAGTTCCGCGCCTGCCGCCCTGGCCGGACGGCCCCGTGGCTCAGCGGCCGTTCGGCTCCTCGTGCCCGTCCGCGTCAGCCCGCAGGGCCGGTCCGGCCGTACCGCCTCCGCAGCGGCGAGTTCCGCGCCTGCCGCCCTGGCCGGACCGGCCCGCAGCCGCCGGAGGCGACCTCACGAGCGGCCCCGCCGGCGCCACCCCGCGACCCACGGAAAACGGCCGGGCCCCCACCGTTCGTCACGGTGGGGGCCCGGCCCTTACTCAGGTGTCGCGATCTCAGACGTCGAAGACCTCGGAGACCAGGGCCTGCTGCTCCGCCTGGTGGCGCTTGGCCGAGCCGACCGCCGGGGAGGAGGAGTGCGGCCGGGAGACCCGGCGCAGCCGCTCCTGTGCCGGGATGTCGGCGCCGACGGCCAGGTCCAGGTGGTCGATCAGGTTGAGCGCGATGAACGGCCACGCACCCTGGTTCGCCGGCTCCTCCTGGGCCCACACGAACTTCTCCGCGCCCGAGTACTTGGCGAACTCGGCCTGGAGCTCGGCACCCGGCAGCGGGTACAGCCGCTCGATACGGACGATGGCCGTGTCGTTCGCCCCGCGCTTCTCCCGCTCGGCGATCAGGTCGTAGTAGACCTTGCCGGAGCAGAAGACGACCTTGCGGACGTCCGCGGTGTTGACGGTGTCGTCACCGATGACCGGACGGAACTGGCCGCTGGTGAACTCCTCCGCCTTCGACGCCGCGGCCTTCAGACGCAGCATCGACTTCGGGGTGAAGACGATCAGCGGCTTGTGGTGCGGGTTGTGGACCTGCCAGCGCAGCAGGTGGAAGTAGTTCGACGGCAGCGTCGGCATGGCCACCGTCATGTTGTTCTGCGCGCAGAGCTGCAGGAACCGCTCGATACGGGCCGAGGAGTGGTCCGGGCCCTGGCCCTCGTAGCCGTGCGGCAGCAGCAGCGTGACGCCGGAGGTCTGGCCCCACTTCTGCTCGGAGGAGGAGATGAACTCGTCGGTGATCGACTGGGCGCCGTTGACGAAGTCACCGAACTGGGCCTCCCACAGCACCAGCGTGTCCGGGCGGGCCAGCGAGTAGCCGTACTCGAAGCCCATCGCCGCGTATTCGCTGAGCAGCGAGTCGTAGACGTTGAAGCGGGCCTGGTCCTCGGACAGGTACAGCAGCGGGGTGTAGTCGTCGCCGGTGGCCCGGTCGACGAGCACCGCGTGCCGCTGGCCGAAGGTGCCGCGGCGGGAGTCCTGGCCGGCGAGCCGGACCGGGGTGCCCTCCATCAGCAGCGAGCCGAAGGCGAGGGTCTCGCCCATGGCCCAGTCGATGGTGCCGTCCTCGACGCTGGCCGCGCGGCGCTGCAGCTGCGGCAGCAGACGCGGGTGCACGGTGACGGAGTCGGGGAGGTTGACCTGCGACTCGGCGATCCGCTTGACGACCTCCTGGGAGATCGCGGTGTTCACCGGCACCGGGAACTCGGCCTGCGGGGCCGGGACCTCGGTCGGCACCGGGGCCGTGGCGGCGTCCCGGACCTCGGTGAAGACCTTCTCCAGCTGCCCCTGGTAGTCCTGCAGGGCCTGCTCGGCCTCTTCCAGGGTGATGTCGCCACGGCCGATGAGGGACTCGGTGTAGAGCTTGCGCACCGAGCGCTTGCGGTCGATGAGGTCGTACATCAGCGGCTGCGTGAAGGACGGGTTGTCCATCTCGTTGTGGCCGCGGCGGCGGTAGCAGATCAGGTCGATGACGACGTCCTTGTTGAACGCCTGGCGGAACTCGAAGGCCAGCCGCGCGACGCGGACCACGGCCTCCGGGTCGTCACCGTTCACATGGAAGATCGGCGCCTCGATCATCCGGGCGACGTCGGTGCAGTACATCGACGAGCGCGAGGACTCCGGCGGCGCGGTGAAGCCGACCTGGTTGTTGATGACGATGTGCACGGTGCCGCCGGTGCGGTAGCCCCGCAGCTGCGACATGTTCAGCGTCTCCGCGACGACGCCCTGGCCCGCGAAGGCCGCGTCGCCGTGCAGCTGGACGGGGAGGACGGTGAAGTCCGTGCCCGCCTTGCCGATGATGTCCTGCTTGGCGCGGGCGATGCCCTCGACGACCGGGTCGACCGTCTCCAGGTGCGAGGGGTTGGCGGCCAGCGAGACCTTGATCTGCTCGCCGTCCAGACCGGTGAAGGTGCCCTCGGCGCCCAGGTGGTACTTCACGTCGCCGGAGCCGTGCATCGACTTCGGGTCGAGGTTGCCCTCGAACTCGCGGAAGATCTGCGCGTAGGACTTGCCGACGATGTTGGCCAGGACGTTGAGACGGCCGCGGTGGGCCATGCCGATGACGACCTCGTCCAGGCGGGCCTCGGCGGCCGCGTCCAGCACCGCGTCCAGCAGCGGGATGGAGGACTCGCCGCCCTCCAGCGAGAAGCGCTTCTGGCCGACGTACTTCGTCTGCAGGAAGGTCTCGAACGCCTCCGCGGCGTTCAGCCGGCGCAGGATGCGCAGCTGCTCCTCGCGCTCCGGCTTGGAGTGGCCGCGCTCGACCCGGTCCTGGATCCACTTGCGCTGCTTGGGGTCCTGGATGTGCATGAACTCGATGCCGGTGGTGCGGCAGTAGGAGTCGCGCAGCACGCCCAGGATGTCGCGCAGCTTCATCATGGTCTTGCCGGCGAAGCCGCCGACCGCGAACTCGCGCTCAAGGTCCCACAGGGTGAGGCCGTGCTCGGTGATGTCGAGGTCGGGGTGCTTGCGCTGGCGGTACTCCAGCGGGTCGGTGTCGGCCATGACGTGGCCGCGGACCCGGTAGGAGTGGATCAGCTCGAAGACCCGGGCGGCCTTGGTGACGTCGTCGTCGTGGGAGACGTCGATGTCCCGCAGCCAGCGGATCGGCTCGTACGGGATCCGCAGCGCCTCGAAGATCTCGTCGAAGAAGCCGTTCTCGCCGAGCAGCAGCTGGTTCATGATCCGCAGGAACTCGCCGGAGGCGGCGCCCTGGATCACGCGGTGGTCGTACGTCGAGGTCAGGGTCATGACCTTGGAGATGCCCAGCTTGTTCAGGGCGTCCTGCGAGGTGCCCTGGAACTCGGCCGGGTAGTCCATGGCGCCGACGCCCAGGATGAGGCCCTGGCCGGGCATCAGGCGCGGCACGGAGTGCACGGTGCCGATGCCGCCGGGGTTCGTCAGCGAGGCGGTGACCCCGGTGAAGTCGTCCATCGTCAGCTTGCCGACGCGGGCGCGGCGGACGATGTCCTCGTAGGCCTGCCAGAACTCGAAGAAGTTGAGCGTCTCGGCCTTCTTGATGGCCGCGACCACGAGCTGGCGGTCACCGTTCGGCTTGACCAGGTCGATGGCCAGGCCGAGGTTGACGTGGGCCGGCTTGACGAGGGTCGGCTTGCCGTCCTTCTCCGCGAAGGAGTAGTTCATGGACGGCATCAGCTTCAGCGCCTGCACCATGGCGAAGCCGATGAGGTGCGTGAAGGAGACCTTGCCACCGCGAGCGCGCTTGAGGTGGTTGTTGATGACGATGCGGTTGTCGAACAGCAGCTTCACCGGGACGGCGCGGACGGACGTGGCCGTCGGCAGCTCCAGCGAGGCGTTCATGTTCTTGGCGACCGCGGCGGACGGACCGCGCAGCGTCACGTACTCGGGGCCTTCGGGCGCGGCGGCGGGCTCGGCCGCCTTCGCGGCGGCCGCCGGCTTGGCCGGCGCGGCCTGCTGTGCGGCAGGAGCCTTGGCGGCGGGGGCCGCAGCCTTGGCCTGCTGCGCGGCGGGCGCCTCGGCAGCGGGGGCCGGAGCCGCCTGCTGGGCGGCGGGCGCAGCCGCCGCGGGCGCGGCGGCCGGGGCCGCCTGCTGCGGGGCCGGCGCGCCCGGCGCACCGGCGGCGGCGCCACCGGTCACCGGCGCGGCAGCGCCCGGCTTGGCCTGCGGCGCGGGCACGGGCGAACCCGGCGGCGCGGCCGCGGTGGTACCCGGCTTGTAGTCGGCGAAGAAGTCCCACCAGGCTCGGTCGACCGAGTTCGGGTCCTGGAGGTACTGCTGGTAGATCTCGTCGACGAGCCACTCATTGGAGCCGAAGACGTCCGCAGGGCTCTTGCCCTGCCCGTCTTGGCCGGTCGAGATGCTCGAGGTGTTGGGGGACTCTGGCGACACGGCGGCAACCGCCCTCTTCCGCTTCACAAGGTGATGGACAGCGGAAATAAAGGCTACGCCTGTCTGCACGGTTGATGCAGGCCACCCGGGCCAGTCGTCGCGCAAGTCACATTCATCGACGGGTTTCGTGGCATGACTTGGCGGGAAACACACGAGGTTTTGTCCGTCCCAGGCACTTCTGGGTTCGCCGAAGCGTGCCCACGCTCCCTCGAATGTGTGCTTCCGCCACCGACCCTACGTCAACTTGGATCACGAGGGCCTCCCGGAAGGGTGACCTGTATGCGGCACCCCTGGGGGGATTCGGCCACCCCGATGCTGCCGCCGTGCAGATCCACCGCCCAGCGCGCGATCGCCAGGCCCAGCCCCGTGCCGCCGTCGCTGCCCGGACCCTGCTGGCCTGAGCCCCCGCGGTTGAACCGCTCGAAGACCCGGTGGCGCTCCCCCTCCGGGATGCCCGGGCCCTCGTCCAGCACCTCCAGGGCCAGCGACTGCGCACCCTCGCCCCGGCGGGCCCGCACCGTCACCCGGCCGTGCGGGGGGCTGTGCTTGACCGCGTTGTCCACCAGATTCGCCACCACCTGGTGCAGCCGCTCCGCGTCCGCGTGCGCGGTCAGCTCCGGCGGCGATACGTCCAGATGCAGATGGACGTCTTTGCGGCGGTGCGGAGAGGAACCCGAGCCGTTGGCCATGCTCGCCTCCTTCAGCACCCCCGCCAGATACGGCCAGACCTCGAAGCGCCGGGCATGCAGCGGTACGACCCCGTTGTCCAGCCGGGACAGATCCAGCAACTGCTCCACCAGCCGGCCCAGCCGTTCGGTCTGCTTCAGCGCGGTGCGCATCGTCTCCGGATCCGCCGCCGAGACGCCGTCGACCACGTTCTCCAGCACCGCCCGCAGCCCCGCGATGGGCGTCCGCAGCTCGTGGGAGACATTGGCCACCAGCTCCTTGCGGTGGGTGTCCACCGCCTCCAGGTCGGCCGCCATCCGGTTGAAGGCGTCGGCCAGGTCCCCGAACTCGTCGCGCCGCCCGTCCCCCACCCGCCGGGTGTAGTCGCCCTGCGCCATCGCCCGGGTGACCTCGGTCATCTCGTCCAGGGGAGCGGTCAGACCGTGCGCCACGAACTGCGTTATCAGCAACGAGGCGATGATCGAGAAGACCGTGATCACCCGCAGCTCCGTCGCCGAGTGGATCGCGACGAACACCAGGAAGGTCGTTATCACCACCGAGCCGATGACCAGCGCGCCCAGCGCCGCCTTCACCGACCGGTAGGGGTCCAGCGGCCGCAGCGCCTCCCAGACGCGCCCGCCCAGCCCCGCCGGCGAGGGACGCTCCCGCCCGCCCTCGCCGCCCGGCCCGCCCCCAGCCGTCCTGGACGTACGGCCGGTCATACCGCCGGGGTCTCCAGGGCGTAGCCCACTCCGTGGACCGTACGGATCCGCTCCGCCCCGATCTTCCGGCGCAGCGCCTTGATGTGGCTGTCCACCGTCCGGGTGCCGGAGGCGTCGGCCCAGTCCCACACCTCGGCGAGCAGCTGCTCCCGGGAGAGGACCGCGCGCGGGGTGTTCGCCAGGCAGACCAGCAGGTCGAACTCGGTCGGCGTCAGATGCACGTCCGCGCCCCGGACCCGCACCCGCCGCTGGGCGTGGTCGATCTCCAGCTCGCCCAGGCGCAGGATGCCGGTGCGCGGGGTGTGCGCGGCGAGCGCCGCCCGCTCCACCCGGCGCAGCAGGACGTGCACGCGCGCCGCCAGCTCCCGCATCGAGAACGGCTTGGTCATGTAGTCGTCCGCCCCCACGCCGAGCCCGACCAGCATGTCGGTCTCGTCGTCACGGGCGGTGAGCATCAGGACCGGCACCGGCCGCTGCGCCTGCACCCGGCGGCACACCTCCAGGCCGTCGAAGCCCGGCAGCATCACGTCCAGGACCAGCAGGTCCGGCTGCCACGCCTCGGCGGTGTCGACGGCGGCGGGGCCGTCCCCCGCGGTCCGCACCTGGAACCCCTCGGCCCGCAGCCGGGCCGCGATGGCGTCGACGATGGTCCGGTCGTCCTCGACGACGAGCACCCGGCGCTGCGCCCCGGGGGAGGCCGAGGCGCCGTTCGGGCTGATGTGTGTCTGCTCCATGCGCCCCGCCCCTAGCGTCTTCGCGTCTTCCCGTCGCGTGCGTTTCTTTCAGTCCTGCGGCTGTGGCAAGCAGAGTACGGGCAGGTGGCAGGGGACGGCTACGCGGCACGGAGCGCGAGGTGGACTACGTCCGGGACGCCCCGGGCAACGGCGATCTCTTCGGTTCTTACCCCTTCGAACCCGGCATTTCGCAGGGCCGTGTCGAAGTCCTCCGACGGCCGGGCGGACCAGACGGCGAGCACGCCGCCGGGCGCGAGCAGCTCCCGGCACGCGGCGAGGCCGGCGGGGGAGTAGAGGCCGCCGTTGTCCTCGGTGACGGTCCAGCCGGGCCCGTTGTCGATGTCCAGGCACAGCGCGTCGAACACCGCGCCGGGGGGAGGGGTGCGGACGAGGGCGACCAGGTCGGCGTGGACGACCTCCGTGCGCGGGTCGGCGAGCGCCGCCCGGGAGACGGCGGCCAGCGGGCCCGTCCGGTGCCAGTCGATGACGGCCCGCTCGCGCTCGACGACGGTGATCCGGCCCCAGCGGGGCTGCTCCGCGGCCCGGGCCAGGGAGAAACCGACGCCGAGGCCGCCGATCAGGACCGCCGGATCCCGGCGCCCGGCGGGCAGGGCCGCCAGGGCGGCGTCCACGAGCAGCCGCTCGGAGCGGCCGTCGGAGGTGTCCATCAGGAAGCAGCCGTTGGCGATGATCTCGAGGACCGCCCCCCGGCGGCGCAGCACCACCTCACCGTGCGGGCCGTCCCGCCGCTCCACGGTGACGGGGGGTTCGTACCGGACATCGTGCGCAGTCATGACGGGCCTCCGGAGGGTGGTGGTACGCGGCGGACGCATCGCTTGCATGTTCGGTTGAGCGTCGTGACGGGAGTCACGGGGCGGGCTTGATTTGCCGGGCTCCTGTGGACCTTAATGTTGCGAGTGAGGGCGGGCGAGGACGTTTCGGCCGCCCGGAGCCGACGGAACCCGCCGGGAAAGGGGCCTTGGCCGAGTGAGCGTGGTGGATCCCGCCGACGAGAGCGCCGAACCCGCGGACACCGCCCCGGGCCGGGAGCCCGGCCGAGCTCCCGGCCGGCTGCCACGGCTGCTGAGGATCCACCGGATCCTGCCCACCCCGCGCGCGACGCCCTTCGCGTTCGGCTACGGGCTGATCCTCCTCGCCACCGCCGTCTACACCGAACTCGGCGACGAGGCCACCGTCCACCAGCTCCTGCGCGACTCCAGCACCGACGCGGCCCACCTCGCCGACCGGCCCCTCGTCGTCCTCATCGCCAGCGCCCTGTGGGTCGCCGGCGGCCTCTATTCCGCCTACGGCATCCTCTTCGCCCTCGTCGTCAGTGCCCTGGAGCGGCGGGTCGGCGGCGCCCGGGCGGCCGGGGTCTTCCTCCTCGGCCACGTCCTGGCCACCCTCGCCACCGAGCTGCCGGTGGCGGGCGCCGTCGCCGCCGGGCGGCTGCCGGAGGCGTCGCTGCACCGCCTCGACTACGGCATCAGCTTCGGCGTGATGGCCTGCACGGGCGCGCTCGGCGGGCTGCTGCCCCGCCGGTCCGGCGCGGCCGTGCTGGGCCTCGCCGCGCTGATGTGCGCCCAGGACCTCGTCGAGTTCGCCGACCCCCTCGCCAGCTGGGGCCACCCGATCGCCCTGCTCACCGGCATGGCCTGCCGCCCGCTCCTGCGCGACGGGCGGCAGGAGCCCGCCGCCGCGGCCCCGCCGGCCGTGCCACTGGTGCCCGGGCAGCGCGGCCCGTCCCGGCCACCGCCGCAGGCCGTCGGCGCGGAGCTCCCCGGTCAGGCTCCCGGTGCGGCCGGGGCGGCGCCGCGGGCGCCGGGCCCCGACGGGGACGGGCGGGAGCGCCGCGGCGCTGTGGACGTCCTCCCGGCGCGCTGACGGCGCGTGGCCCCCGCGCCGTACGCCCCCGCGGGCCGGGCCGGCGCGGGCAGCCACCCGGCGGGACGGGGACCGGCCGGACCCTGGGACAATGGATGGTCGTACCGGCCCCGCACGAAGCGGCGCCCCTCCCTCCTAGTCCCTCCAGTCCCTCCCGCAGGAGCTCACGCAAGGTGTCCCAGAAGCGCGAAACCCCGTCACCCGACGTCGCCGAGCTCGACCTGATCTCCGACTGCGGCAGCTGTTTCGGGTTGTGCTGCGTCGCCCTGCCCTTCGCGGCCTCGGCGGACTTCGCGGTGAACAAGGACGCCGGGAAGCCCTGCTCCAACCTCCAGTCGGACTTCCGCTGCGGCATCCACACCCAGCTGCGGCCGCGCGGCTTCTCCGGCTGCACCGTCTTCGACTGCTTCGGCGCGGGCCAAAAGGTCTCCCAGGTCACCTTCGGCGGGCAGAGCTGGCGGGAGGCCCCCGGCACGGCCCGGCAGATGTTCGACGTCTTCCCCGTCATGCGGCAGCTCCACGAGTTGCTGTGGTACCTGGCCGAGGCGCTCTCGCTGCCCGCCGCCCGGCCCGTCCACGCTGACCTCCGCCGCGCCCTGGAGAAGACCGAGCGGCTGACCGGCGGCAGCGCCGAGGAGCTCGCGGCGCTGGACGTGGCCGCGCACCGCGGCGAGGTGAACACCCTGCTGCTGCGGACGAGCGAACTCGTCCGCGCCAAGGTCCCCGGCCGCAAGAAGGAGCGCCGCGGCGCCGACCTCATGGGGAAGAACCTCAAGGGCGCGGACCTCAAGGGCGCCAACCTCCGCGGCGCCTACCTGATCGCCGCGAACCTGCGGGGCGCCGACCTGCGCTCGGCCGACCTCATCGGTGCCGACCTCCGCGACGCGGACCTGCGCGGCGCCGATCTGACCGACAGCATCTTCCTCACCCAGGCCCAGCTCAACGCCGCCAAGGGCGACGCGGCGACGAAGCTGCCGCGAGCGCTCGCGCGTCCCGCGCACTGGTAGCACCCTCCCGGCGCGGGCGGTTGAGGGCGGTGCCCGGAGCGCCCCGGCGCCCGCCCCGGCCGGACGGCGTACACCTGCCCTCCCGCTCAGCCACTCGGACGCGCCGCCGTGTCGGTCAGTCCGGCCGCGCGGCCGTGATCGCTCTGGGCGAACAAGAGTCGGGGAACATCACCGCTTCCCCAAGCATTGAGTCGACATAGCTCAACTTGCCTGCCGAAGGGGAGATCATGGCTTCGTCGTCCACACCGCTCACCCTGCCCGTCCTGCCGCTCGACGACGAGGTGGTGCTGCCGGGCATGGTCGTGCCGCTGGACCTGTCCGACGCCGAAGTGCGCGCCGCCGTCGAGGCCGCGCAGGCCGCCGCCACCGGAGACAACAAGCCGCGGGTGCTCCTTGTGCCCCGCGTCGAGGGCACTTACGCGGGCACCGGCACGCTCGGCACCGTCGAGCAGGTCGGCCGGCTGTCCGACGGCGACCCCGGAGCCCTCATCCGCGGCGTCGGCCGCGTGCGGATCGGCGCAGGCACCACGGGGCCCGGCGCCGCCCTGTGGGTCGAGGGCACGCGGGTCCCCGAGGCCGTCCCGGACCCGCTGCCCGGCTCGGTCACCGAGCTGATGAAGGAGTACAAGGCCCTCGCCACCAGCTGGCTGCGCAAGCGCGGCGCCTGGCAGGTCGTGGACCGCATCCAGCAGATCGACGACGTCGCCCAGCTCGCCGACAACTCCGGCTACTCGCCCTTCCTCACCGTCGCCCAGCGCGTCGAGCTCCTGGAGACCGCCGACCCGGTGGCCCGGCTGAAGCTCGCCGCCGGCTGGCTCGGCGACCACCTCGCCGAGCAGGACGTCGCCGAGTCCATCGCCAAGGACGTCCAGGAGGGCGTCGACAAGCAGCAGCGCGAGTTCCTGCTGCGCCGCCAGCTGGAGGCCGTCCGCAAGGAGCTCGCCGAGCTCAACGGCGACCCCGGCGACGAGTCCGACGACTACCGGGCCCGCGTCGAGGCCGCCGACCTGCCGGAAAAGGTCCGGGAAGCGGCCCTCAAGGAGGTCGACAAGCTGGAGCGCGCCTCCGACCAGAGCCCCGAGGGCAGCTGGATCCGCACCTGGCTCGACACCGTCCTGGAGCTCCCCTGGAACGCGCGCACCGAGGACGCGTACGACATCGCCGGCGCCAAGGCGGTCCTCGACGCCGACCACGCGGGCCTGGCGGACGTCAAGGAGCGCATCACCGAGTACCTGGCGGTGCGCAAGCGGCGCGCCGACCGGGGGCTGGGCGTGGTCGGCGGCCGGCGCGGCGGCGCGGTCCTGGCGCTCGTCGGCCCCCCGGGCGTCGGGAAGACCTCGCTCGGTGAGAGCGTCGCCCGCGCGATGGGCCGGAAGTTCGTCCGCGTCGCCCTCGGCGGCGTCCGCGACGAGGCGGAGATCCGCGGCCACCGGCGCACCTACGTCGGCGCGCTGCCCGGCCGGATCGTCCGCGCGGTGAAGGAAGCCGGCTCCATGAACCCGGTCGTGCTGCTGGACGAGATCGACAAGGTCGGCTCGGACTACCGCGGCGACCCGGCCGCCGCCCTCCTCGAAGTCCTGGACCCGGCGCAGAACCACACCTTCCGGGACCACTACCTGGAGGTCGAACTCGACCTGTCCGACGTGGTCTTCCTGGCGACGGCCAACGTCCTGGAGTCGATCCCGGAGGCGCTCCTGGACCGCATGGAGCTGGTCCGGCTCGACGGCTACACCGAGGACGAGAAGATCACCATCGCCCGTGACCACCTGCTGCCCCGGCAGCTGGAGCGCTCGGGCCTGGAGCCGGGCGAGGTCACCCTGGAGGACGGCGCCCTGCGCAAGCTCGCGGGCGAGTACACCCGGGAGGCCGGGGTGCGCACCCTGGAGCGGTCGATCGCCCGGCTCCTGCGCAAGGTCGCCGCGGGGAACGAGCTCGGCGAGCGGGAGCTGCCGGTGACCCTGGGCCCGGCCGACCTGCGCGCCCTGATCGGCCGCCCGCACCACACCCCCGAGTCCGCCCAGGACCCGGCGGAACGCCGCACCTCGGTGCCGGGTGTGGCGACGGGCCTCGCGGTCACCGGGGCGGGCGGCGACGTGCTCTTCGTCGAGGCGTCCCTGGCCGATGCGGAGACGGGCGGAGCGGGCCTGACCCTGACCGGCCAGCTCGGCGACGTCATGAAGGAGTCCGCGCAGATCGCCCTGTCCTTCCTCCGCTCGCACGGCGCCGAACTGGAGCTGCCCGTGGGCGACTTGAAGGAGCGCGGCGTGCACCTGCACGTCCCGGCGGGCGCCGTGCCCAAGGACGGCCCGAGCGCGGGCGTCACGATGACCACGGCCCTGGCGTCGCTGCTGTCCGGCCGCCGGGTCCGCCCGGACGTCGCGATGACGGGCGAGGTCTCCCTGACCGGCCGCGTGCTGCCCGTCGGCGGCGTCAAGCAGAAGCTGCTGGCGGCGCACCGGGCGGGCGTGACGACGGTCGTCATCCCCAAGCGCAACGAGCCGGACCTGGACGACGTGCCCGAGGAGATCCTCACGAAGCTGGACGTCCACCCGGTGTCGGACGTGCGCCAGGTGCTGTCCCTGGCCCTGGAGCCCGCGGAGGCGAGGGTGCCGGTGGCGGCGTGACCGATGGGCCCGGCCCGGCCGGATCCGGCCGGGCCGGGCCCCGTCCCGCGCGGCCGCGGAAAGCCGGCACGAGGGTACGCCCCACGGGGTGACGGTCAGTTGTGCCCACCGGGCGTGTCTGTTCCCCTTCTGTATCGTTTTTCTTCTCGGCTGCATGCGATTCGCGGCAGCGGGGAGGAGCGCAGAGTGACCATCGAGCTGACCGACAGGATCGAGCTGACCGAGATGGCCGACAGCGACGAGCTCAGCCTGGACATGCTGTTCGACTGGCTGGAGCGGATGCCCGTCCCCGAGGGCTACAAGGTAGAGATCGTCGAGGGGGCCATCTACATGTCGCCGCAACGGGACACCCACTGGGAAATCATCGCCGACATCTTCGAGCAGCTACGGGCCAAGTACCCGAGGCAGCGAATCAAGTCCGATGTCCGCATCGACTACCCCGGCCACCTGAACGGGCTCGCTTCGGATGTGGTGGTGCTCAAAGAAGGGGCGGTCAAGAACCACAAGGGGCGCTGGCAGTACGAGGATGTCGAGTTCATCGCCGAAGTGATCTCCAAGGACACGGCGCAGAACGACTACGGCCCCAAGAAGGACGCTTACGCGTTGGCAGGGGTACCCGTCTACCTGATCGTGGACCCTTACAAGGGCAAGTGTCTGCTCTTCACCGATCCCAAGGACGGCGGGTACCGCTGCGGCCCGGCCCTGAAGTTCGGCGACCCGATCGACCTCACCGGCACGGTCGTCGGCCTGACTCTGGCCACCGACGAGTTCCCCCGCGACTGAAACGCGACGGAAGAACCGGTGCGGGCGCCCCCGGCGCCCGGCGCGGCCGAAAGTCGCCCATGGGTACTCACGCCCCATTGATCTGTTGACGCCTCACCGATTGCATGGCCCCCGACAAGGATGATTCCGGCGTTCCGGCACCTACCGAGGGGGAACCTTGCGTAAGCCCAGAACACGTTCAGGAAGACCGGCCACGAAAAGTGGAATAGCAGGGGCGGCGGCGCTGCTTGGCGCCGCCGCCCTTGTCGTCTCCGCGGTGCCCGCCCAGGCCGCCACCGCGCCTCCCCCTGGCCCGGCCGAGGTGATCCCGGGGAAGGGCACCGCGACCCCGGCACTGGTCGACGGCATCCGGGAGGCCGTCAAGGCCACGGGGAGCGCCGCGGACGCCGCGCGGGGGCACCTCGCGGAGAAGGAGGGCCGCTACCGCATCGCCGCCCCCGCCCGCGACCTGAAGCCCGTGCGGACGGTGAACTCCGGCGCCGGGGAGACCGTCCGGCTCCAGCAGAAGCACCGCGGCGTGGACGTCCTGGGCGGCCAGTACGTCGTGCGGATGGAGAAGAAGGACGGCAAGCGGGTCGTCACCGGCACCTCCGGCAAATACTTCACCGCGCTCAAGACCGGCACCCGGGCCGAGGTCGGCGAGGAACTGGCGGTCCGCCGGGCCGTCGACGCCACCCTGCGGGACCTCGGTGGCGGCAAGCTCGACAAGGGCGACATCCCCGGGGCCAAGGGCGCCACCGCCGCGGCACGGGCGCTGACCGGCACCGCCCGCGGCCTCGTCGTCCTGCCCAAGGGCGCCGGGGTCCTCACCCAGCACGTCACCGTCCGGGGCACCGACCCCGCCACCGGCGGGCCCGTGCTGCGCGAGGTGTACATCGACGCCGAGGCCGGCTACCCGGTCCTCCAGTACAGCGGCCTCAAGACCTTCGGCAAGACTCCCCTGACCAAGGAGTCCGCCAAGGCCGCGGCCGGTGCGGCGGCGAAGGCGGCGGCCCGGGCCGCGGGGGACGTGAGCCCCGGCATCACCGGCTCCGGCGTCCGCTACGACGGCACGCAGGTCGAGCTCGGCCTGTACAAGGACACCGCCCGCAACGAGTACGTCATGAACGACCACGCCCGGATGTGGGGTTCCAGCAAGAACCTCCTGTCCACCTGGGACGCGCGCACCGTCGACGTCGGAGACGCCGCCGGCGGCCAGTGGCCGGCCGGCATCAAGGAGTTCGGCTCACCGACCCCGAACTTCGGCAAGGAGGCCACCGAGGCCGGCGCGGTCGACGCGCACTGGGCCGCGGGCAAGGTCTACGACTACTACCAGAAGGTCCACGGCCGGAACAGCCTGGACGGCCGGGGCATGACCGTCAACTCCCTCGTCGGCGTCACCCAGTTCGGCGGCTCGCTCGTCAACGCCTTCTGGGACGGCACCAAGATGATCTACGGCGGCGGCGACGAGGAGTACAAGACCCTCTCCGCCGACCTGGACGTCGTCGGCCACGAGATGACGCACGGCGTCGTCGAGAATTCCGCCAACCTCGTCTACGCCGGCCAGTCCGGCGCCCTGAACGAGGCCGTCGCCGACTACCTGGGCAACGCCATCGACGTGGACGCGTCCGGCAAGCCCATGGACGACCCGGCCGCGGGCCTGCTCGGCGAGGACCTCTGCCGGACGAAGGCCCCGCGCGCCTGCGCCTTCCGCGACCTCAACGACGGCGCGACGACCGCCAAGAACTTCCTGGGCGTCGGCTTCGGCGCCGACAACGGCGGCGTCCACCTCAACTCCACCATCTTCTCGGGCGCCCTGTGGGACATCCGCGAGGACATCGGCCGTACCCTCGCCGATCAGATCGTCTACAAGGCCCTGACGGAGTACATGACCCCGCTGGACGGCTTCACCGAGGGCCGCGCCGCGGTCCTCGCCGCCGCCAAGGCGCTCAAGGTCTCCGCCAAGGACATGAACGTCGTCAAGCGCTCCTTCAGCGCCCACGGCATCGTCCCGAACTGGGAGCAGGCCCTCGGCGTCGACACCGACCTGCTCTCCGGCCGGCTCAACACCGCCGATTCGCGCGTCGGCGCGGGCGGCGGCTGGTGGGCCGCCTCCCGCTCGAACGACGAGGGCTCCGAGCCGTACTCGGTCTGGGCCGGGCGCGCCGACGGCAAGGGCTCCCCGAAGCTGATCAGCCCCAACGACGGGCGCTTCCACGTCAACCCGGCCACGGACGGCAAGACCGTGGTGTGGGCGGCGTTCGGTGCCACCGGGGTCGACGTCCTCGCGCGGCCGCTCGCCGGCGGCCCGGCCAAGAAGCTCTACAGCACCGAGAACGGCGTCGGCGGGCTGCGGGTCGAGGGCGACCTCGTCGTCATCGAGGCGGGATCCGCCTTCGGTGGCCGCCACGTCGGCTACCTGCGCACCGGCGACAAGCAGCCGACCTGGGTGGACGGCGGCCGCGACGAGGTGCTGACCGGCCAGCCGTCGCTCAGCGGCGGCAGGATCGCCTACTCCAAGCTCTACCCCGAGGGCGACACCTACCGCTACGCAGTCGAGGTCCTGGACACCAAGAGCGGCAGGACGACGGTGATGGGCCAGCTCGGCAGCCCGGCGGCCGTCGGGCAGACGGGCATCAACGCCACCCATGTCTTCTGGCTGGTGGACGAGACCGACGACCAGGGGCAAATGGCCGTGCGGCGGGCGAACCTCGACGGCACGGGCGCGGTGGACCTGAGCAAGGAGAAGGGCGAGGGCGCGCTGCACCCGTACGACCTCACGGCCTCGGAGACGGCGGTGACGGTCGCCTCGCAGGCGCCGGACACGGAGTACCGCAACGAGACGATGTCCAAGCTGTGGCAGTTCGCGGCGGACGGCTCGTCCCGGGCACGGGTCTCCTGCAACCGCGGTGAGCAGGCGGCGCCCGCGGCCGCCGGCGGCAAGCAGGTGATCTGGATCGACGGCACGACCGGCTACACCGACCTGGTGACCCGCACCCGCCCGGCGGGCAGCTGCGGCTGACCGGCCCGCGCACGTGACCGGGCCCCCGGCGCCGATGTGCCGGGGGCCCGGAGCCTTTCCGCCGGTGGCCGTCAGCCGTTGGCGAGGGCTTGGAGGCGGTCGTAGGCGCCGTTGAAGCGGTTGTGGTCGCCGACCGTCGGACCGGTGTCGGTGTACTGCCAGACGGTGTGGAAGCCCCAGCTGCCCGGCAGCTCCCCCACGGACGCCCCGTACCGCGGGATCCACAGCGGGTTGACGGCCCCGAAGCCGCGGTAGTTGCCCGTGCACTGCTTCCACCAGGTGGTCGACGTGTAGATCAGCGCGTCGCGCCCGGTGCGCGCCCGGTAGGTGCGGAAGAAGTCCCCGATCCAGTCGACGAGCGCGCTCGCGCTCTTGCCGTAGCAGACCGGCCCGTAGGGGTTGTACTCCATGTCGAGCACGCCCGGCAGCGTCCGGCCGTCGCGGGACCAGCCGCCGCCGTGGTCGGCGAAGTAGTTCGCCTGCGCGGTGCCGCTGGAGTTGTCCGGCAGCGCGAAGTGGTACGCGCCGCGGATCATGCCGACGGCGTACGAGCCGTTGTACTGCTGCGTGAAGTAGGGGTTGGTGTAGCTGGTGCCCTCCGTGGCCTTGACGTACGCGAAGCGGTTGCCGCTGTTCCACAGCGTCGTCCAGGGGACGTTGCCGTTGTGGCTGCTGACGTCCACGCCCTCGACGGACGCGGCGAGCGGCGGGGGCTGCGGCAGGCCCGTGGGGGAGGGCTGACGCTCGTGGGCGCGGATCGTGGAGCCCAGCCAGTCCCGCTCGGGGTGGGTGGGCCGCTTGCTCCTGTCCGTGGTGCCCGCGGCGTCCGCGGCACCGGGCAGGGCGATCAGCAGGGCCAGGGAGGCGAGTAAGGAGAGCAGGATGTGCAGGACGGCGGAACGGCGTCCGGCGGCAGTGGGGTGCCGGCGGTGAGCCGCTCCGGGTCTGAGCGCGTGCATGGGTGCTCCGGAGGGCTTGTGGGGGGAGACCGGGGGAAGACTGGGGAGAGCTGGGGGGAAGGGGGATTCGGGGGAAGCCGGTCGCTGAGCGGACATGGCGTCATTGTTGTGACCATGTCATACCCCGATCCGTGGCCGGGGACGCGCCGGGAATAAGGGGGAGCGGTGCCGCCCTTGGGCTGTTCCTGCGAAATACTGGCGGAGCCGCTGTGAAGAACCGCGGCCGCAGACCATTTCGCAGCCGGAACGCCGGAGAGGGCCCTGACGTGCACCAGACGACGACCCCGCCCCCCGAGGACGGCAATGGTGTGGACGAGGCGTACCTCTCCCTGGAGCGCGAACTGGCCGTCTTCCTGCGCCGGGCCCGCGCCTCCTCCGGCGAGATGGCCCGCGCGGTCCACCCCGAGCTGGAGGCCGCCGCCTACGGCCTCCTCGTCCGCCTGGAGAGCGCCGGGCAGCAGCGCGCCACCGACCTCGCCGCGTACTTCGGCGTCGGCAAGGCCACCATGAGCCGCCAGCTGCGCGCCCTGTGCGAGCTCGGCCTGATCACCCGCGAGCCGGACCCGGCCGACGGCCGCGCCTCCCTGGTGCGGATCACGGACGAGGGCCGGGCCCGTTTCACCCGCGTCCGCGACGCCCGCCGGGACCAGTACGTCCGGAAACTGGCCGGCTGGGACCGCGGCGAGATCGCGGAGCTGGCGCGGCTGCTGCGACAGCTGAATGTGAGCGCGGAGGGGTAGGGCGTGCCCCAGGAGGTGCCCCCGTACCGGCTGATTTCAGCCCGTCCGGGGGCACCTCCCAGCGTTAGCTGGGGGAGCTTGAGGACGCGCTCGCAGGGCGCCCGCCGCCGCAGGCGGCACAGACGGCCCGCAGCCGAACGACCGCGCAAAGCCCGAGCCGCAGGCGTCACAGCTCCGCGTAGACGGCCGCCGCGTCATCCCGCGCCTTGCCCCGGCGGTGGGCCCGGCCGTCCGGGTCGGACCGTTCCGCGTCGCGGACGCGGTCGATGAGGGACTGCGGGCCCTCCTTCGCCAGGATCGCGAAGCACGCCGCCCAGTCGCCCTCGCGGAAGACCTCCACCCAGCGGCCCGCGCCGTCCGTGAGCGCCGCGAGCGCCCTGACCTCCGTGCGGGGGAGCGTGCCCGTGACCGCGAGGGCGGCCACGGCCGGGTCCGCGGCGGCCGTGAAGAAGCCCCCCTCCGCGTTGCGGTGGGCGTCCGTCACCGGGCCCAGCGCGGCGAGCCGGTCGATGCGGTCGTCCAGCACCGCCGTCACCGTGCCGTCCGGCGCCTCGACGAGCAGGGCGGAGTCGGAGAGCACCAGGTACTCCACCCGCTCCTCGTCCCAGCGCGCCAGGACGGCCGTGGCCTGCGGGGTGCGGCGGTGGGTCAGGTCGCAGGTGGCGCGATGCGCCCCGGCGGTACGGGAGACCGCCTCCGCGAGGCACCGGGTGAGCGGCATCTCGCGCCCGGAGACCGCCAGTTCGAGCAGCGCCCCGCCGAGCCGGGCGGTGAACCACGGGACGCCGTGCGCGCAGCCGGTGTCCCCCGAGGGCGGCGGGGTCACTCCGTCCAGGAGGACGAGCGCGCCACCCCGGCCCGAGGCTGGCAGGGCCACGGACGCGAAGTCCTCGTTCGGGTGGTGGGGGTCCCCCGGCTGGGTGGCGAGTTCGATGCGCATGGGGTCAGTGTGCCGGATGTCGGAAATCTTCGAGGACGAGCGCGCATCCTGTCGGCACCCTCGGCGTTCTTGAAGTGACGTGCTGACCTGGCCCGTATGCGACGAGTACACCAAGCCAATCGTCAACCACAAGTCGATGTTCACTCCTTCGAGTGGCTGGGTGGTTGAAGGGCACCCGCCCCTCAGAGGTGCTGAAAGGGTCAAATCAGTACCAGGGGTGGGACAGGCGAGAGAAGATTGTGAGCACCGGTGCGGAAGAAGCGGCTTCGGGGCGGCGAGCGTGAGCGGCAGTCCACGGCGGTGCGGGAGCGAACCGCCCGCGTACGTAACCGGCTGACCGCCTCCGTCGCGGTCACCGCCCTCACCGTCCTCGGGGCGAGCGCCTTCGGGCTCGCGGACGCGACCCGGGAGCTCCTCGACGCCCGGCGCACCGCCTCCCTCGCCAGGGGCGACGACCCGGCCCTCACCCTCGCCCACGCCCTCGCGGACGAGCGGGACGCCATGACCCCCCACGCGGCCGGCGGCCGGCCCACCGGAGGCGGCGCCTCCGAGGACCAACGCGCCCGTGTCGACCGGCAGATCGCCGCCTACCGCCACCAGGCGCCCCCTGCCGTGGGCCACCTCCTCGACGCCTTCCCCGAGACCCGCCGCGAGGCCCTCACCGGCACCGGCGACGCCCTCAGTGTCTTCACCGCCTACACCCGCACCGTCCATGCCCTGCACCAGGCGGCCGACACCGTCGCCGAGCGCCGGCCCGGCGACGGCGCCTCCGCCGCCCTGCCGCCCCTCGGGCGCGCGGTCGAGGAGGCGTCCGCCACCCGCGCCCTGCTCCTCGGCGCCCTCGCCGCGCACGGCGAGGCACCCGCCCTGACCGCCGCCGCCCAGGAGAGCGCCGTCCGGGAGCGGGCCGCGCTCGCCGACTTCGCCCGTCTGGCGTCGCCCAAGTCCCGTGACGCCTACGTCCGTACGGTCAGCGGACCCGACGTCGACACCGCCGAGGGCCACCTCGCGCACCTCACCCGGCCCCAGGTCACCGCGAAGGACCTCGCCGACCAGTCCGCCAAGCCCGTCCGCTCCGCGCTCACCGCCCGCCTCGTCCTCATGCGCGGCGTCGAAACCACCCTCGACGCCACCGAGATGCGGCGGATGCAGGAGCTGCGCGACAGCGAGCTCACCGCGCTGGGGCTGCGCGGCGGGGCCGCGGCCCTGTGCTTCCTGCTCGCCCTCGGCGTCGGCATCCGCTCCGCCCGCTCCATCACCCTGCCGCTCTCCGCGCTGCGGCTCGGCGCCCGCCGGGTCTGCGCCGACCCCGCCGCGGAGGAGCCGATCGCCTTCAAGGGCCGCGACGACGAATTCGCCGAGACCGTACGGTCGGTGAACGTCCTGCACGAGACGGCCGTCCGCCAGCAGGAGCGCATCACCGCCCTGGAGAGCGAGCGCACCCGCCTCATCGCCGCCCGGCAGCTCGTCGCCGAGGAGCGGGACGTCCTGCTGGCCCGGCACCGGGAGGCGGCGGAGGAGGCCGCCCGGCCGGCGGAGCGCCCGGAGAGCGACCCCGCGCACGGCATGTTCGTCGGCCTCTCGCTGCGCACCCTCGGGCTCGTCGAGCGGCAGTTGGCCGTGATCGAGGGCATGGAGGCCCACGAGGCCGACCCCGAGCGCCTGGACACCCTCTTCAAGCTCGACCACCTCGCCACCCGCATGCGCCGCAACAGCGAGAACCTCCTGGTGCTCGCGGGTGCCGAGAGCGGCACCGGCCGCGCCGGCCCCGCCCCGCTGCTGGACGTCCTGCGGGCCTCGGTCGGGGAGATCGAGCGGTATCAGCGGGTGCGCATCCAGTCCCTGCCGCAGCACGCCCGCCTCGCCGGGTGCGCCTCGGAGGACGTCAGCCACCTGGTGGCCGAGCTCCTGGAGAACGCCACGGCCTTCTCCCCGCCGGACGCCCAGGTCCAGGTCTCCGGCTGGTACCTGGAGAGCGGCGAGATCGTCCTCTGCGTCCAGGACGAGGGCATCGGCATGGCCCCCGAGCGGCTCGCGGAGCTCAACGCCCTGCTCGCCGACCCCGACCCGCAGGGCCCGCCGCCGTCCGTGGCCGAGCGCGCCGGACGGGCCGAGCTCGCCCACCGGCCCGGCCACGCGGGCCACCCCGAGCAGCACGGCGACGCCCCCCTGGGCCTCGGCCTGTACGTGGTCGCGCGGCTCGCCGCCCGCCACGGGGTCCGCGTCCAGCTGCGGGAGCAGACGACCGGCGGCGTCGCGGCCGTCGCCGTCCTGCCCGTGACCGTCCTGGCGGCCGGCCCCCCGGCCGTCACCGGCCTCGGCGACACCCCGCCGGCCCCCGGCCCCCTCACCGGCCTCCCCGGCTCCGTCGCCGAGCCCGGCCCCCACGCCCTCCCGGGCCGCCCGCGCCGCCCCGCCGGGCTGCACGCCTCACCCCCGTCCCTGGCCGCCCCCGTCCACCCGGCCGATCCCCCGGCCGGGGCGGTCGAGAGCGCGATACGGGTCACCGGGCTCCCGGCCGCACGGGGCGCCTCCACGGGCCGCCACGCCCGCCCGCCGGCGCCCGGACCCGCCCCCCGCGCCGCCGACGTCACCGGCAACGGCCTGCCCAGGCGCACCCCCAGGGCCGTGCCGCAGCGGACCGAACCCCCCAGGGTGCGCAAGGGCGTCGACGCGGAGGCCCTGCGGCGCAAGCTGGCCGGGTTCCAGCAGGGCGCGGCCGACGGACGGCGTGACGCCGCGGCCGAGCTGGCGGGACGCACCACTGATCGGAACCAAGCGGGGACGCCGGCCGAGGGCGGCTCTGTCGAGGAGGCACGCGGTTGACTGCATTTTCCCGGGGGGCGACCCCCGTCACCCCCGTCGGCTACGGGCTGAGCACCGAAGCCCGCAATCTGCACTGGCTGCTGGACGGCCTCGTCGACGAGGTGCCCGGCGTACGGTCCGTCGCCGTCGTCTCCTCCGACGGCCTGCTGCTGCTCTCCTCCGACCCCGAGCGGGCCGCCTTCCACGGCGGCCCGCGGCCCGAGGGGCCGCGCGGCTCCACCGGCGACCTCGCCACGATCGTCGCCGGCCTGGGCAGCCTCACCACCGGCGCCGCCGGCCTGATGGACGGCGGGGTCGTCAAGCAGACGATCGTCGCCATGGACGAAGGCAGCCTCTTCGTGATGACCATCAGCGACGGCTCCCTGCTGGGCGTCCACGCCGCCCCGGACTGCGACATGAGCGTCGTCGCCTACCACATGGCGCTCTTCGTCGGCCGGGCCGGCCACGTCCTGACGCCCGAACTCCGCAGGGAGCTGCGGAAATCGGCGGAGGCGGTCGAATGAGCCGAGCCGCGCTGTTCCGCAAGCCGGCGCGGGTCCGCCCGTACTCGCTCACCGGCGGGCGCCCCCGCCGGTGCCGGGTCCTGCTGGTGGAAACCTTCGTGGCGGCGCTCGACACCCCCGGCACCCCCCTCGACGCGCCCCGCGACCGCCCGGCCCCGGCCGGCGGCGGGCTGACCCCGCGCGTCCTGCCCGAGGCCCGCGCCATCGTGGAGCTGTGCCGCCGGCTGCGCTCGGTCGCCGAGATCGCCGCGCTGCTGAAGATGCCGCTGGGCGTCGTCCGGGTCCTGCTGCTCGAACTGGCCGACCAGGGCAGCGTCCGCGTCTTCGACACCGGCCACGGCACCGGCCGGCCCGACCGCGCGCTGCTGGAAAGGGTGCTGGGTGGACTCCACAGGCTCTGACCTCGATACCGAGACCCTGCTGGCCGACGGCGGACCGGACCCGGACGATGCGGCCCGCGGCTGGCAGACGGACCGCACCCGCGCCCCCCACGCCACGAAGATCGTCGTGGCGGGCGGCTTCGGCGTCGGCAAGACGACCTTCGTCGGCTCCGTCTCCGAGATCACCCCCCTGCGGACCGAAGCGGTCATGACGACCGCCGGGGAGGACGTCGACGACGCCACCGCCACCCCGGAGAAGTCCACGACCACCGTCGCCATGGACTTCGGGCGCATCACCCTCGACGCCGACCTGGTGCTCTACCTCTTCGGCACCCCCGGCCAGCAGCGCTTCTGGTTCATGTGGGACGACCTGGTGCGCGGGGCGATCGGCGCGGTCGTCATGGTCGACACCCGGCGGCTGGAGGAGTGCTTCCCGGCGCTCGACTACTTCGAGAGCGCCGGCCTGCCCTACATCGTCGCCGTCAACCACTTCGAGGGCACCGAACGCTACGACACGGAGGAGGTGCGCGAGGCGCTGTCCCTGCCCCGGCAGGTGCCGATGGTCACCATGGACGCCCGGCAGCGCATCGCGGTCGTCGACACCCTGCTCATCCTCGTCGGACGGGCCCTCGACGCCACCCCCGGATGACCGCCGGGCCCGCCCCTACGCCGAACCCGCTTCAGCCCGCGTGAGAAGGGATCGGACGCGTGCGACGGATCCTCATCGTCGGAGCCGGCCAGTCGGGCCTGCAACTCGCCCTCGGCCTCCAGGCCCACGGCTACGACGTCACCCTGATGTCCAACCGCACCGCCGAGGAGATGCGTTCCGGCCGGGTGATGTCCACCCAGTGCCTCTTCCCCACCGCGCTGCGCCACGAGCGTGAGCTGGGCCTGGACTTCTGGGCGGGCCAGGCCCCGCCCATCGGGGGCGTGGGCGTCTCGGTGGCCGGGCCCGGCCCGGACGGGGCCCACCGGCGGGCCGTCGACTGGGTCGGCCGCCTCGCACACCCCGCCGAGTCCGTCGACCAGCGGCTGAAGACGGCCGGGTGGCTCGACACCTTCGCCGAGCGCGGCGGCCGCCTCGTCATCCACGCCGCCACCGTCTCCGACCTGGACTTCCTCGCCGGCCGCTACGACCTGGCACTGGTGGCCTCCGGCAAGGGCGAGCTGGCCGCCCTGTTCGGCCGGGACGCCACCCGCTCCCCGTACACCGCCCCGCAGCGAGCCCTGGCCGCCGCCTACGTCCACGGGCTGGCCCCCCGGCCCGAGCACGCGGACCTCACCGCCGTGACCTGCAACTTCCTGCCCGGCGTCGGTGAGCTCCTGGTCGTCCCCACCCTCACCCTCACCGGCCGCGCCGACATCCTCTGCTGGGAAGCGATCCCCGGCGGCCCGCTCGACGTCTTCCAGGGGCCCATGAGCCCCGGCGAACACCTGACGGCCACCCTTGAGCTGATGGAGCGCTTCACCCCGTGGGAGTACGCGCGGGCCACGGAGGTCGAGCTGACCGACGCCCACGCCACCTTCAGCGGCTGCCACACCCCGACCGTCCGCCACCCCGTGGGGCACCTGCCCTCGGGCGGGGCCGTCCTGGGCGTGGCGGACGCCGTCGTCGCGGACGACCCGCTCACCGGGCAGGGCGCCAACGCGGCCGCCAAATGCGCGGCCTCCTACCTGGCCTCCATCCTCGACCACGGCGAACGGCCGTTCGATATCGGGTGGATGCAGGAGACCTTCGACCGCCACTGGTCCACGGCCCGGCACGCCACCGCGTGGTCCAACGCGATGCTCGCGCCACCGCCCGCCCACGTCCTGGACCTCCTGGGCGCGGCCGGGCGCCTCCAGCCGGTCGCGGACCGCTTGGCCGGCGGCTTCGACGACCCCGCGGACTTCGACAGCTACTTCTACGACGCGGCACGGACGGCCGCCTACGTGGCGCGGGTGGCGGAAGAGGCCAAGAGCCCGGTGTGAACCGGACAGGGGGCGTGGGCCGCGGGCCTTCGCCCCCTGTCCGATGGCCGGGCCGCTACCCCGGCGCTTCCGCCGAGCCGTAGCCGGTGTCCGAGCCGGACAGGGCCCAGCCGGGCAGGCTCGGCGGCACGTAATGACGCAGCGAGGCCTTGCCCGCGTCCGGGCGCACCGCCCCCAGCAGCGGGTTCGCGGCGATCGGCGAGACCTTCACCGACGCGCCCGGGCGGGGCGCCTGTATGACGAGGCCGTTGCCGATGTACAGCGCCACATGCGTCGCCCGCTGGAAGTAGACCACCAGGTCACCGGGGCGCAGCTCGTTCAGCGAGACCTTCGGCAGCGTCCGCCACTGCTCCTGGCTCGTACGGGGGATGGCATCACCGGCGTGCGCCCACGCCTGGGACGTCAGCCCCGAGCAGTCGAAGGAGTTCGGCCCCGCCGCCCCCCACACATACGGCTTGCCGACCTGCTTGAACGCGTACTCCAGCGCCTTGCCGCCCTCCTCCGACGGCGCCTTCGCCCCGCCCAGGCGGCCCGAGGCGAGCAGGGCGCGCTGGGCCTCGCTTATGTCCCGCTGCTCCAGCCTGCGGATCTCGGCCAGCTGCTCACCGGTCAGGGAGGCCAGCATCTTCTCGACGCCGGCGAGGCTCTCGCGCACCTCGTCGCGCTGCTTCTTCTGCCGCGCCGCGAGGGTCTGCTGCTCGTGGAGGGCGGCCCGCGCCTCGGCGGCGAGCTCGGCCGCGCGCCGCGCGTCACCCGTGAGCCGGGCCACCGTGGCGGCCCGCTGCCCGGCCGCCCGGTCGATCTGGTGCCCGCGGTCGAGGACCTGCTCGGGGTTCTCGCTCAGCAGGAACGTCATGTACGGGGAGAGGGTGCCGTGGCTGCCCTGGTACTGCTCCCGGGCGAGCCGCCCGGCGGCGTCGCGGCTGTCGGTGAGGGCGATCCGGGCGTCGGCGAGGCGGTCGTTGAGCCTGCCGGCCTTTGCGCGCTGTTTCTTCAGTCTCTCCTCGGTCGCGTTGTACGTCTCCGTGGCCTCCTCGGCCTTGCGGTAGAGCGACTGGAGCCGGGAGAGCAGGGCACTGACGGACTGGTCGGGCGGGCTGGGCCGGGCGGCGGGTGCCGCCGACGCCAGGGGCGCCTGCAGTACGAGCGACGCGGCCGCGCCGGCGACCAGCGCCGCCGTGCAGACCGAGCGCACGAACCGTCCTGACACGGGCTCACCTCCGGATCGGGGCGTGATCGTTTGCCCACGGAAGATCGTGCCACGGTGGCCCGCCGTGCGGCGGTCGTGTGGGCGAATCCGCCTAACCCGGTCACTCCCGGGTGGTCCGCGGCCACCCGCACGGCCGGGCCGCGCCCGGAAACCGGCCCGCGGTCCGTGCGCCCCCTATGCCCCCGGGCGCGACCATGGCCACTTGAGGCCGCCGCCCGGCCTGCCCTCGGGGTCGTACTCGTACCTCCAGCCCTTCGGCAGCCCCAGCCGCCGCGTCGCGCCCGCCTGGACCCGCCGGTACACCAGGACCGTGGGGGCCTCGCCGTCCTCGCCGGGCACCGGGACCTCGTAGGTCTTCGGCGGCTGGCCGGTGGCACCGAGGAGTACCGGCAGTACGCGCCCGTCCAGGGGCCCGCCCACAAAGGGCGTATCTTCGCTTCTCACCCCACCAGTCTCCGTCAGCCCGGCGCCCCGGCCCGCCTCCGTACGGCCGCCTGAGCGGATCAGCCCCGCTCGTCCGGCGGTATCAGGTGCCGCAGATACGCCTCCGGGTCGCTCATATACCGCCGCCAGTGGTCCACGAGCAGCAGCTCGCTCCACGCGACCGGCGTGATGCCGTGCTCGCCGACCTCCAGGATGCGCGCCCCGGGCGTCGAGGCGAGGACGGGCGAGTGCGTCGCGCAGATCACCTGCGCCCCGGAACGGCCCAGCCGGTGCATCAGCGCCATCAGCCGCAGACAGGACGCGAAGGACAGGGCGGCCTCCGGCTCGTCCATCACGTACAGGCCGGGCTCCTTGAACATCGCCTCGAAGACGGTGAGGAAGCCCTCGCCGTGGCTCATCTCCGAGGTGTTCTCCTCCCAGTAGCCCGGCAGCCCCCACACCGTCTCCATCAGGCCGAACGCCGTCTCGGCCCGCAGGAAATAGCCCTTCTTGCGCCGCCGGGGGCCCGTCGCCATGCGGGAGCCGGCCGAGGTGAGGTCCAGCCGCAGGGCGCTGCCGAGCGGCGAGGGCTCACGGTCGTTCCCGTACTTCCGGCCGGCGCGGCCGCCGCGCCCGTCCAGCCCGAAGGCTTCCGCCACCGCCTCGACCACCGTGGACTTCCCCGAGCCGTTCTCCCCCACGAGGAAGGTGACGGGGGCGTCGAAGGTGATGCCGTCGCCGAGGAGTTCCTTCACACAGGGCACGGACCAGGGCCAGGCGCCCGGCCCCCCGCCCTCGGCGAGACCGGGCGACTCCTGCGGTACGTAAGCGCGGCGAACGAGCATGGCAACGAGCCTAGGACGGGGGTCTGACAATCCGCCTCCGGCCCGGTGGGCACCCCGGGGCGGTGGGCGCGGGCGTCAGAGCAGGTGCCCCGCCTCCGCCACCACCGGCGTCACCCGGCGCGCCAGCCGCCCCACCGGCCCGTCCGCGGGCTCCAGGGCGAGCGCCGCCCGCGTCACCCGGGCCGTCTGCTCGTCGCCCGCCGCCGTCACGGTGAGCAGGGCCACGAAGTGCTCCACCAGCCAGTCGCGCAGCTCCGTCACCGGCGGCTGCTTCCCCTCGTCCAGCCAGATCAGCGAGGCGGCCTCGACGGCCGTGATCCACGTGCGGACCGTCATCCGCAGCCGGGGCCCCGGCTCCGGCACGCCCAGATGGGTCAGGACCTGCACGGCCGCCGCCCGCCGCACCCCGTCCACGATCGCGCCCGTGCGGGAGGTCTCGGCGACGCTGCCGCCCCGCAGCAGCGCGCTGAACCCGGCGTCGTGCTCGTCGACGAAGGCCAGGTAGCGGTCGAGCGCGGCGGCCAGCCGGCCGCTCAGGGGGCCGGTCGGGGGCTCCGCGAAGCACAGTTCGAGATCGTCGGCCGCGCTGCGCAGCGCGGCCTCGTAGAGCTGGGGCTTGCCACCGGGGAAGTAGCGGTACACGAGCGGCCTCGACACCTGGGCGGCGGCCGCCACGTCGTCCAGCGAGACCTCCTCCGGCGGGCGGTGCGCGAAGAGGACGAGCGCGGCCGCGATCAGCTGGGTGCGGCGCTCCTCCACGCCGAGCCTGCGGTAGGCGGGGCGGGGCGGAGTCGGTGCTGCCGGGGCGGTTCCGCTGCCGTTCATGCACCGCAGCGTAACCGCCGCCCGCGACGGGGAAACGGCCGATTCAGGCGAGGAGTCCGGAGCTCCGCCAGAGCCGGCGGCCCACGCCCCGCATGACGCCTATCTCGTCCAGGAAGTCGGTGAGCCGCTTGGCGCCCGTCTGCATCACCTCGCGCCGGTGGCCGCTCGCCCTCACCTGGGTGACGGCCTCCCGCCGGTCGAGGCCCACGTTCGTATAGACGGCGGGGTTGACGAAGGCGAGCGAGAAGACCCGTGCCGCCTCGCCGGAACTCAGCCGGGTCAGCCCCGCCTCCCAGCGCGGCGCCGTCACCATCTGGCGGCGCAGCTCCTCGCGGGCGTAGCGCACGTGGCGGGCCTCCTCCACGACGTGGATGCGGGTGACGCCGCGGATGAGCGTCTGCACCCGCTCGTCGGGGAACGTCAGCCGCTGCATGTAGTCCAGGATCTCCTCGCCGAGGAGGGTGCAGGCGAACGAACCGGGCGTGGTGGAGATCGTCTTGAGGATCCGGGCGAGGTTGTGGTGCGTGGCGGAGACCGGGTACGTGGGGCTGCCGGACTTCTCCACCATGCGGGCGAACATCTTCGAGTGCCGGCACTCGTCAGCGATCTCGGTGAGGGCGTAGCGGACGTGCGCGCTGGTCACGGGCTTGTCGTAGATGTGCCGCACCAGCAGCTGCATCAGGATGATCTCGAACCAGATGCCGAGGGAGGCGAGCGAGGCGGCCTCGTGCCGGGAGAGTTCGAGGCGCTGCTCCTGCGACATCCGCCGCCACAGCGGAGTGTCGTAGAGGGAGAGCAGCTCCGGCGGCCAGAACCACTTGCCCTCTTCCAGGGGCGCGTCCCAGTCCAGTGCGGCGTCCGGGTCGAAGGAGTGCTTGGCGGAGGACTCCAGCAGGCGCTCGGCGACCTTCTCGCGGTCCTTGAGCGGACCGAGCGCGTCCCGGAGCGAGGGGTGCGCGGTGTCGGTGGTGCCGGCGGTCCCGGCGGTCTCGGGGGTCATGGCTGAGGACACCTCGTCTGTGGGTTACCCGCGGTCACCGTCTTATGAGACTACCTGTCAGCAAGCCAGTCAATCCCTTGGCGGCACCTGTCGGCCGGTGCGCGTTGCCGTCAACGGGCCGTGAGCGCAAGGGCCGTGGGGGTGCACCTCGTGGGCCAGGGGTGACCGGACGGTTTGACGCACAAAGATTCGCCCGGGGGAAGGGCGCGGAAAAAGGCGGAGATCGGAGCGGTGATGGCCGGGGGTGGCGGGGCCGCCGAGACAACTGAAGCCCCATCAGAACCCTGTCGCCGCAAGAACCTTTCCTCCCGGCCCCACGCGCGTTAACACAGCGCGGAGAGCCCCGCGGCTCCTTGGAACCTTCTTTTCGGCGCGAACGTCTTGGGGTGCACCTACGCGTACGCGCATGAGCGCCGACGCATAGCTACGCGGGCTTCGGAGAACACCCTACGAGGGAGGGGAAGTTCATGGCGCGACTCACCGCCCGGAGGCGACACCTCGTGATGGCGACGGTATCGGTTCTGGCGCTCGCCGCGACGATACCGGGCTGCGTGGCCATGGCCACCGAGGACACGGGGGCACCCGGCCGGATCCAGGGCACCGGCAAGAGCGACGGCAAACCCGGCGGCACCCCCGGCACGGCGTCCCCCGGCGCCGGCCGCACCACCGCGCCGGCCCGGGTGTCCGCCGAGATCTCGCACGGCAGCGAGAGCAAGGGCAAGGTCGTCAACATCACCATCGACGACGGGCCCGAGCCGGTCTGGACGGAGAAGGTGCTCGGCCTGCTGAAGCGGTACGACGTCAAGGCCACCTTCTGCATCGTCGGCACCCGGGCGAAGGAGTACCCCGCACTCGTCAAGAAGGTCGTCGCCGCCGGGCACCGCCTCTGCAACCACTCCGTCGACCACAACACCGCCATGGACCAGCGCTCCGAGGAGTACCAGAAGGAGCAGGTCCTCGACGCCCTGAAGATGATCCGGGACGCCGCGGGCAAGGACGTCGAGGTCCGCTACTACCGGGCGCCCGGCGGCGCCTTCACCCCCTACAGCCGGGAGGTCGCGGCCTCCCACGGCATGCGCCCGCTCGGCTGGAGCGTCGACACCCACGACTGGCAGAACCCCGGCTCCGCCCGCATCGTCGAGACGGTCAAGCGCGACCTGCGCGAGGGCCCCACGGTCCTCTTCCACGACGGGGGCGGCAACCGCAGCCAGACCGTCACGGCCCTGGAGGAGCTCCTGCCCTGGCTCAAGGACCAGGGCTACGCGTTCGCCTTCCCGGAGATCTGACCCCGCTCCGCCTCCCCGCCGCGACCCGGCGGCGGGGACGGCGGCCACGGCTGCCGGGCGCGGCTACCAGCGGAAGGCGTCGGTCGCCTGCGGCGGGGCGACCGGCTCCCGGAGCGCGGCGGCGTTGCGCGGATGCCCCGGCCGGAGGAACCACCGCCGGGCCGACACCAGCCACCAGGTACCCGCGAAGCCGAGGACGGCGGCCACGGCGATGGGCGCGTAGTTGAAGGTGTCCACGGTGACCGGACCGGACTGCGGCAGCATGAACAGCACCGTGATCACCGCCACCCAGGAGATGGCCACGATCCCGACGGGCCGCGACCACCGCCCCAGGTGCCAGGGCCCGCGCTCGAACGCGTCCCCCTTGCGCACCCGCAGCAGGGTCGGCGCGGCGTAGGCCAGATACGAGCCGATGGTGGCGATGGAGGTGACGGCCGCGTACGCCGTGGAGTTGATCAGGAACGGCAGTCCCAGCACGAAGGCGCCCCCGGCGGCGAGCCACACGGCGTTCGTGGGCGTCCGCGTCTGCGGGTTGATCCGGTGCCAGACGCGGGAGAAGGGCAGGGCCCCGTCCCGGGAGAACGCGTAGATCATCCGGGAGTTCGCGGTGACGGAGGCCATCCCGCAGAAGAGCTGCGCCGCGATGACCACGAGCAGCAGCAGCTTCCCGGCCGAGGCCCCCAGGGCGTCCATGAAGATCTGCGCCGGCGGCACCGCGGTCGCCGTGCCGACCGAACCGGCGTAGTCCTGGATCGCGTACGTCAGCCCCGCCAGCAGGACGAACCCGGCGATCCACGACACCCAGATCGACCGCACGATGCCGCGCGGCCCGGCGACGGCGGCGTCGTTGGTCTCCTCGGTCATATGGGCCGAGGCGTCGTAGCCGGTGAAGGTGTACTGGGCGACGAGCAGCGACAGCAGGCCGACGTAGAGCCCCGAGCCCCAGCCCGTGTCGTTCACGAAGTGGGTGAAGACGAACGACGTCGACCGGTGGTGGTCCGGCACCAGCACCAGCGCGCCGACGATCAGCACCACGCCGATCAGGTGCCACCACACGCTCACCGAGTTCAAGAACGCCACCAGCCGCACCCCGAAGGTGTTCAGCACGGCGTGCAGCAGGAGCACCACGCCGAACAGCGCGATCGTGTGCCCGGGCGTGGCCGCGAAGCCGAACTGCAGGTCCAGGTAGGCGTTGAGGAACGTCGCGGCCCCGAAGTCGATGCCCGCGGTCACCGCGACCTGCCCGAGGACGTTGAACCAGCCGGTGAACCACGCCCACGCCGCCCGCGACCGCTCCGGCGCCATCTGGTGCGCCCAGAAGTACAGCCCCGCGGACGTCGGGTACGACGAGCACACCTCCGCCATCGACAGCCCGACGACCAGCGTCATCGCGCCGACGGCGATCCACCCCCAGGTGAGCATCGCCGGGCCGCCGGTGCGCATCCCGAAGCCGTACATCGTCATGCAGCCGGAGAGCACGGAAATGATCGTGAACGACACGGCGAAATTGGCGAAACCGGACATCCGGCGGGCCAGGACCTGGGTGTAGCCGAGCTGCTGGAGGCGCTCCTCGTCGGAGACCCCTGGGGCGTCGAGTGGCACGCGATTCTCTTTCTCGTGACGAATTCTCGTGACGAATTCTCGGAATTCGTGTGGCGAATCCTCGTGGCGAACGGTCAAGGAACGTGCGGTGCGGTACGCAGCGGAACGCGGGTCGTGCCTAGGTGCGGCGGGGGGAGGCGCGGACGGCGCGCAGAGCCCACTCCCGGTGGCGCAGGAAGAGCTCCCGGGCGTCGCCGCAGTAGGACCAGGGCACGTCCGAGGCGTACGGGCCGATGGCCCGGAACACCTCGTACGCCTCGGCGTGCCGTCCCGCGAACGCCAGGGCGTGCGCAAGGTAGTTGGCGTCGTCCATGAACTGGGCGTGGGGGATCGGAGCCCGGTGCCGCCACCAGTGCTCCAGCACGTGGTCGAGGTGCGGGCAGTCGATCCAGGGGTGGATGGTCAGGCCGTAGCTGCCGGCCTCGGTCTCCATCCGGTGCCGGTGCGTCTCCGCGAGCGCCACCAGCGGCAGCGTGGCGAGCGGCAGCCCCTTGGGCGCCGTGTCGGCCCGCTCCTGCGCCCAGTGGAACATCTCGGCACCGGAGCCGTGGTTGCGGCTGAAGAAATAGGTGAGCACCTCGTGATGGGCCTCGCGGTTGTACGGGTCCCGCGCCTCGACCTCGGCCCAGACCTGCCGCAGCACGTCACGGCCGGGGGCGTGGACCCGGATGAGGGCGAGCATCACCACCCAGGGCGAGGGGTCGGCGGGCTCGGCCTCGGCGGCGGCGAGACAGCCGGCCCAGGCCCCCTCCATCTCCGCCCGCCCCTCGGCCACCCCGCTGATCATCGACCGCACCGCCCGCACGTGGGCCAGCAGCGCCAGCGCGTCCGCCGACCGGGGCTCGGCACGGGCCCAGGTGTCGGCGAACCGCAGCGGCGCCCCGGCCCGGGCCAGCACCTGCAACCGGAAGATCCGCCGGTCCCAGTCCTGCCCGGTGACGGCCAGCAGGTCCCGGGGCCCTTCCCACCGCCCCATCGCGGCGTCCTCCAGCACGGACCGCAACGGCAGGTCGTCCCGGGCCGGGTGCCGGTCCAGCCGCTCCCCACCACCGCGCCGGAACCTCATAGGACCCCGCCCCTGAATTGATTAATCGTCAATTAGTCGTTGTTCAGGTGCACTTGAGATCGGGGGCAACCACACCCGCCCCACGAGGCGGCACCATACCCCGCAACGACCGGCCGTGGTGGCGTAACGGGTGGGGCGGGACGGGGGAGGGGTGCCGCCCGGGCCGCCGCGTTTCAGGTCAAAGAGTGATGCGAACACGTCACGGCGGTGAGGGGTGCCTCCTCGCGGCACGGCGTGGTGCCAGAGTCCGGGTGCGGTGCCCACCCGGGCACGGGCGCAGGAACTACCTGACGCAAGGAGTTCTCCCGTGGGGAAGAAAGTCACCACCCTGCTCGCGACGACCGCTCTCACCGCGATGGCCCTCGCCGGCCAGGCGAGCGCGGCCCCCTCCCACCCCGGCGCCCCGCCGACCGCTACGACGGCGAAGCCGGGCACGCAGGAGACCCGCACGTACCACGCCCCCTTCACCCTCGGCCACAACCAGTCGGTGAGCTCCGACACGGCCCGCCTCGTCATGCAGTCGGACGGCAACCTGGTCATCTACGACGAGTTCAACCGGGCCCGCTGGGCGTCCAACACGGTCGGCCAGGGCTGGACGGCCCGCTTCCAGACGGACGGCAATTTCGTCGTCTACACCCGCTCCGACCGCCCGGCCTGGAACTCCAGAACCGCCGGCCACCCGGGCTCACGCCTGGTCGTCCAGGACGACGGCAACGTCGTGATCTACGACGGCAGCCGCGCGGTCTGGGCGTCGGGGACCAATCACTGAGGGGGATGGGGGACTGAGCCGCGGACGCGGCCGTACAGCCGTACATACGCGAAGACCCCGCCGTCAGCGAACTCGCTGACGGCGGGGTCTTCGAACACTTCTCGCGAAGTGCCCCCGGCAGGATTCGAACCTGCGCACACGGCTCCGGAGGGGGTGTGTTGATCCGCGTCCTGATGCCTTTGGCCTGCCCAGAGTCCTCCCGGTGGTGCCCAGATGCGCGACTGTGTCGGGCCTGTGGCGGAGAGCCGAGACTGACGGCTGAGGTGGCCTCGCCCGCCAGGCCTAGCTCGACGGGCAATCCTGGTCTGGTAGTAGCTGGCGGAGGGCCTGCGGACTACCGCCGGTTCTGCACGGCGGTCATGAGCAGTATCACTGACGTCAACAAAAGAACCGTGTCGCTGCTGTTCGACGATACGGAGCTCGTTGCCAGGGCCGACCAGGCTTGGAGCCACTCCAAGAGTTGAGGCCATGAGGTACTGGATGACGGGTTCACTCGATCTCCTAACGGATGGCTGCAACTGGGCGTCGCCGGCCTGATCAGAGTGGTATGTAGGAGGGGTGTTGCGGCAGTAAGCACACGTTGCCATGGGCTGCAACAGCAGCCATCCGTGAGGGGGACAGTTTGTCGCGGTACGCGTTGCAGCCGGTCAGTGCAGACTTGCCGCTGGAGTCGAGGGAGTTGGCCGAGGCTCTCCGGAAGGTCTTTGAAGGCTTAGGGCTGTCGGTACGGCGGTACGCCCTTCGTCGTTACTGTGACGCAGGCTCCGTTTCCCGATACTTCAACGGAAGCCGGGTGCCCCCATGGGAGTTTGTGCAAGGCCTCCTGGAGGACTTGGCGGAGGCTCGCCAGCAGCCTGTCCAGGCAGAGGTGCTTAGCCACATCAAGAGCCTGCATAGAGCAGCGTTGCGGGTCAGCAACGCAACCCTCTATGAAGTTCAGATCTTGCAGGATCAGCTTGAAGACGCCGACAGGGCCCATCAGCAGGCCGAGGTGCGGGAACAAGCATTGCTCGAAGCGTTGCAGGCTCGCCAACATCGGATTGCAGAGCTTGAAACGGAACGGAAGCAGCTTGAAATCTCCTGGACGACCGAAAGGATGGAGTTCGCGCAAATTTCGGGGGAGCTTCAAGAAAACCTCTCCAAGCAATCGGGCGAAGTTGATCGTCTGCGTCGTGAAGTGGAGCGGCTGGAAGAGCAACTCAGAGTTGCGCATCAAATGAGCATCGAGGCGGCGGAGAAGTGCCAGCGACTTGAGCGAATGCTTGAAAGTGTCGAAGACTCTACGGGTACGATTTCCTTTGGTGAGAGTGAGGGGGATCGTTCGGCGATGCAGCAGGAGATGAAAAAGGCGCAGAGCCTCATTGGGGTATTGCAAGCGGAGATCGTTGAGCTCAAAAAAAATGGAAATTTTGATCTGCGATGGCGTGAGTCAGATTCGCGGGGCGCTGCTGGAGTTGATGTGTCGAGGGTGGCGAGGGTGTCCCTTGACGGGAAAACCCCTAAGGAAATAGCCGCGATGGTGATTAGATCCTCCGACAGTGAGGACGGCCTCCTGAGGCACAATATTTTGAAGCGAATGTCCATCGATTGTGGAATCGATGAAATGTGTAAGACAATCGATCTGCTCTTGAGGGCAGGATTTGTTGATAGCGTATTTCAGTTCCTTCATCGCGCGCCTAGTAATCTTACGGTCGTTGACGTTTACGACCTTGCTAGGAGAGTGAGTGAGAGGAATGAGGCTAGCGGGCGTCTAGCTTGGCGGACAATGGATGATGCTTTGATTGCAGCGTTCGCCTGGAAGTGCAGCGCGGATGGTGTCTTTGAGATGTTGAAATTGATGGATTTTGCGCAGGATCGCGCCAGGGCTGAGGCGCTGCTATCAAATCTGGCTAGGCAGCAGAAAGTGGAGAGATTTGAAGTTCTCGCCAGGGTTCTTCCTAAATTGAAGGAGCCTCAGGCGGAGATCGTTCTTGCTGAAATTCGGAATCTGAGCCTTGAGAGAATTCCGCATGTCCTCAAATTTCTACGCCAGGAGGGTGTAGGTGATTTGATTGATCTCGTTATGGACGATTTTGTTCTCTATCGGTCTGATCGATTGGATGAGCTGACTGTGTTGTTGCGGACTCTTGGTATGGATCGCGATCTCCGCTCGCTCGAGGAGCGTTCTTCCAAGTAGATTTCGGGTGATTTTACGAAGTCCAGATAACGGCCAGTTGACCCGACCGGGATGCGACTGCGGCGCCTCGTTCGGCGAAACAACGGCGGTGACCTGCGGTGGAGCCGGGTATCGCCAGAGTGTTTGCCCGTGGCGGCCCGCAGTGTCTCCGTGAACCGCGGTCTTGGTAACGCCGGACAGAGAGCCGGCCCACAGCGGCCCCCTTCTCTGTGGACAGTGCGCTCAAAAGATGGCGACAGGAAGAGGGCGGGGTGCGGCTTCGGCCCATGGACTCCCCGGTCTGGGTCCGTGCCTGACCACCGAGCCGCACACTGCTCCGCAACTCAGGCGGGCTTTGGACCTAACCGCGATGTACACGCATCTCTCCAGGTCCTTGCCCGACGCGAGACATGGGCCGGGAGGCGGGCCGAGGATGGCCGAAAGCCTGGACCGAGGTCCCACACGGTGGTCGTCCGTGAGCTGGCAGAAGGCCAGCCTCTAGCCATCCTGTCGCATAGGTGGCAAGAGAAGATCTCGATCAGGATGCTGCCCGCCGGTGACCCGGCCGCTAACCCCGAGGTCCGTTCGGGCTGCGTCGTGGAAGGCGTTGATCGCGCGGAACACCGCCCGGTTGCGCTCCCGCCACTCCTCCAGACCTCCTGTGATCCTGCCGTGCGCCTGCCAGTCGACTTCTAGGGTCATCGCATTGAGATCGTGAGCTGCCTCGACGACCTCGTCGCCGCCTAGCAGCATGATTCGCTCGAAGGCCCGGCCGCGGAGGTGTCCCGCCTCCGCTATCTCCGCTTTGATCTCCGCCTCGTCTCGCCGGCGCTCACGGAGGCCCTCACGGTGCTCGTAGAGCTCGACGGCGAGGAAGATGCTCGTCCTGATCCGCTCGACGTAGCTTGCGTAGGCTTCAAGCTTCTTGTCGTCCCACCGGGTCAAGAGCTGGTCCCGTTTGCGGCGTCGCTCCGCCAGGGCGTTCGTCAGGTGTGTGGTCAGCCCGCCGAGTATCACCGCGGCGACTGTCACGAGCTGTTCGACCGGCCCCACCGGGGTCCCCCAGACTCCTAAAGATGTCTAGAGGATCTTAGGAGTGCGCCCTGGTCGGGTGGTCGTCTCCTTTCGGCCATCGTGGTCACGGCCTACGGTGGGCGCCCAACTGGCGTCGAAGTTGTCGTCCGAATCGTCGGATGGTCAACTCTTGGAGGAGCCGCGGCGCCACGTAGGCACCTACAAAGACCGTGGCTGCGACGGAGAAGGTCGGCCAAGTCCCCAATAGCGCTTGGCTGATCAGCACGCCGCCGACCAGCAGTAGCCCTCCGATGGTGATTGCTAGCTTCTGCTCCTCGCCCAGCATCAGTCACCCCCGGGGATCGCGGAACAACGAGGTTAGGAGCCCCCTGGCCTTGCTGGTGGGGCCCTTCTGGGGGATGTCTTGATCGTGGCGCCGGCTGCTCAGCCGACCATGCGTGTCTAGGTGTTCGTCAGCCAACTGAGTGCGAACGGACGAGCTCCTTTGGGGCTGGCGGGTTCTGGAGTTCGGCGTCACGGGCAGCGACTGGATCGCTGGTCCTGCCGGGCTCGGCATCCTGTGGGCGGCTTGGTCTTTCAGCGACCCGTGCGGTGCTGCGGCCGACGGCGTGGTGCCTGCTCCCTTGCTGGTGTTGGAGCCCACGAGTAGCTTCGAACTGACGGGGCGTCAGATATCGCCCAATGCAGTCGCTGTGAAGGGGGACGCCATGGGTCCGAACACGCCTGACGTGAAGGAACTCCCCAGGATCATCAGCGTGGACGATCACGTGATCGAGCCGGCCCACCTCTTCGAAGCGTGGCTCCCCTCGAAGTACCGCGACCGGGGGCCCAAGCCCTTCACCGCGGGGATCGGGGACCTGAAGTACGTCGGAGGCAAGTACCGCTTCACCACTGATCCGGACGGCCAGGTCACCGACTGGTGGGAGTACGAGGGGCTGATCTACCCGTACAAGCGCATCATCGCCGCCGTGGGGTTCTCCCGGGACGAGATGACCCTCGACGGCATCACCCGTGAGCAGATGCGCCGCGGCTGCTGGGACCCGAAGGCCCGGTTGGAGGACATGGACCTCAACCACGTCGAGGCGTCTCTCTGTTTCCCGACCTTCCCCCGCTTCTGCGGGCAGACCTTCGCCGAGGCGCAGGACAAGGAGGTCGCGCTCGCGTGCGTCCGCGCCTACAACGACTGGATGGTCGAGGAGTGGTGCGGTGACAGTGGTGGTCGGCTCATCCCGCTGTGCTTGATCCCGCTGTGGGACGTCGATCTTGCCGTCGCCGAGATCAGGCGCAACGCCGCCCGCGGCGTACGCGCGGTGACCTTCAGCGAGATCCCGACGTACCTCGGCCTGCCGTCCATCCACTCCGGCTATTGGGATCCGTTCTTCGCCGCCTGCGAGGAGACCGGGACCGTGGTCAACATGCACATCGGGTCGTCGTCCCAGATGCCGGCGGCCTCGCCGGACGCGCCGCCGGCTGTGCAGGCGACCCTGAGCTTCAACAATGCGATGTCATCGCTGGCGGACTTCCTCTTCAGCGGCGTCCTCGTCCGCTTTCCCCGGCTCACCCTGGCCTACAGCGAGGGGCAGATGGGCTGGATCCCCTACGCCCTGGAGCGCGCCGACGACGTCTGGCGGGAGCATCGCGCCTGGGGCGGTGTCCGTGACCTGGTTCCCGAGCCCCCGTCGACGTACTACTACCGGCAGATCTTCTGCTGCTTTTTCCGCGACAGGCACGGGATCGAGTCCATCGAGACGGTGGGTGTCGACAACGCCACGTTCGAGACCGATTACCCGCATGTCGATTCGACGTGGCCGCATACGAAGCAGGTGGCGGCCGAGCACGTGGCAGATCTTCCCGACGAGGTCGTGTACAAGGTTCTTCGAGGGAATGCCATTCGCATGCTGGGCCTGTCAATTGATGTCGATCGAACACCCTGAAGGCAGTTAACGACTGTAGTCTCGGGGAACCCATCCATCGGGGGTCAAGTCTATAGCTTTAGACAACTTCTGCGCTCCCTTCGTGTGGCTGGTCAAGCTGCTGCTCGCGCTTGCGCTGCTCGACTCTTAGGAGTTCGATCTCCTTGGCGAGCTTGGCAAGCCTAGTGTGCTCGTCATCGTCGTCGTAGGGGTAAATGCCCAACTCAAACGCTGTAGCGTGACGTTCGATGTCGTCTGCGGTCTGCTGAAGGTAGAACGCCCGCTCACGCCACTTGTAGTAACCGGTGAAACCTGCCGCAACACCCACGGCGAACGTGATTCCCATGGCCCAATACTTGATCGGGGTTGGCGTGTCGGCGAGGGCGGTGACGGCGGTTCCACCCAGTGACCCAACGATGATGACGGTTTGGGCGAAGTTGTGCTTCCTTCTGTACTTCCTTCCGTCTTTTCGTAGACCTTCGAGCTCCGCTGGGATTGAGTCCTTGTAAGAGTATTGGCGATCTGGGACTGGAAGACCGAGACGCGCGGCGTCCAAGAGGCGCAGCTCTTCCGCTGCTTCAAGTTCGATCTTCAGCTCGCGTGCCGTTTTTTTGTAGAGGTGCATTGCGTTGGTCTCTACGGAACGGACCACCCAGAAGGTCCCAAGGGCGAGTGCGAAGATGGGGATGGCGATCTTATTTGCGAGGGCGAGTGTGGACCATCCGACGGCTACGTTTGCGACGATGAGAGCGAAGAGTAAAGCTGCTGCAATAGCCCCGGATGACCAGCGTGTGATCGTCTGGAGAGTCCTAATTCGAAAGGCTACTCTGAGTTCGGCTATGCGCTTCTTGTGCGCAATAAGGGCCTCTACTCTGGCTGTTGTTTCCTGTGAAGCGACCTCCATCGTCCGTATCCTTTCTCTTTGTGGGGGGTGAGTCACTGCGGGTGGCTGAGGCGTAGGGGACTGCCAGCGGCCTGCCGATGCATCCGCAGCCGCGCCACCTGACCGGGCGCCGGGATCCTCTTCGCGCTGGACGGAGCGATTGCTTCGCTGGGCCGCCATGACAAGGAAGGCTCCACCGGTGACACCGGCGAGCATGATCAGCGAGCCAACCCCGACGGCAGCGAGGATCGGTATAGCGGAGTCCAAGACGTTCCCCGTTGATTCGTGTTTGCGCTGCACAACTTCGTTGGCCGGACTGCGCGGCGATCTTAGCAACGCATGTAAGGCATCCGGTAGTTGATGCTCATGCATGATGAGGCTTGGAGGTCGGAGGTTCAGCACGCTTCAGGGTTCGCGCCACGTACGCTTCGACTTCCACCTCCCTGGTGTCAGCTGGCCGTTCGCGTCCGCCGCGCGCCGCCAGGCCGTTGGAGCCAGCCTGCCTGAAACGGCCGCATCGAAGATCCGGAAGGCTGGACGCAACTGGAAGACTGTCTACTTAATCGTGTGGGGGCAGGGTTTACGCGAGAGCCAGCGGAGGACGCGATCACATGAAGGACTGCAATGCGGAGGCTCTGGCCTCTCTGTGTCGTTGGTACGTGCGCCACGGGCCCGGCACGCTCGGGAAGGCGCCGCTGGCCGCGCGGTACCTGAACCCCTATCTACGGGACCACCCCCGCCTCCGCGTCGTTCAGTCCCGTTCCGGGCCCAGGTTCGCGGTCGACACCCAGGACCTCATTCAGCGCTATATCTACATGTTCGGGGCCTGGGAACCGCACATGACCCACTGGCTCAGCCGGCGGCTGCGACCTGGCGACACCTTCGTCGATGTCGGCGCCAACATCGGGTACTTCAGCGTGCTCGCCTCACAGCTCGTGGGCGAAACCGGCGGCGTCGTGGCCATCGAGGCTTCCCCGCTGTTTCACAAGAGACTCGGGGCCCAGGCCCGGCTCAACGGCTGCGGGAACGTGCGAGCCGTCAATGCCGCGGTATCGGACACTCGGAAATCACTGACCTTCACCCTCGCCAGCTCCCGCAACATGGGGGCGAACAGCATCGTCCCGTACGACGGGCCGGCGGAATCCAGCTTCGAGATGGAGGCTCGTCCGCTACCGGAGATGCTGACCGACGCGGAGATCGCCGGCGCCCGGGTAATCAAGGTAGACGTGGAAGGCGCGGAAGGTGGCGTCGTCCGCGGCATGACTCCGATGCTCGGCCGGCTCAGGCCGGATGCGGAGATCACCGTCGAGGTGACCCCGGAACGGATGGCGATGCTGGGCGACTCCGCTGACGAACTGCTCGCCACCATGCGGGAGCACGGCTTCCACGTGTACCGACTCGCCAACGACTACGCCCCGGAGAGCTATCCGGCGGCGCTGCGTCGGGCCCCCGCGGTCCCGGTGCGCTGGCGCGGCCCCGTCACCGGCGAGAGTGACCTCATCTTCTCCCGGGTGGACGCCGAGACGCTCCCCTGAACACACCACGGCCCGGCTCCTGGGAGCCGGGCCGTGGGCTGGGGGTGCTACTCCCCAGGATGTTGGAGCGCGTCCGGTGTCGCCGCCGACCCCGGATCCAGGGCCGGCGGAGGCACCGCACCCTCAAGTCCCGACTCTTCGGGTCCCGATGCAGGCAGGCGAGCGCCACGGCTTTCCGCGACCCGTAGGACGTCGCTCAGCGAATAGGCCGCTTGCCGAAGCGCGGGCCAGAGGCGCCGGCAGCACGCGGAGGGGTCGGCGAGCAGCTCCTCGACGTCCGCCAGGACCTCGGCCCGGTGATCATCTGGGCCGCTTCGATACTGTCGGCGTATCGAGACATCACGCCCTGGCCGTCCGCCGAGCTCAGGAAGCACGGCTTGCCCTCAGGCGCTTCCCACGGCAGGAGTCGCGGATCGCGATCCTCGCTGATCGCTCCCGGCTGGAGAGCTTCGCCGTCCGGGTTGGCAGTCATCAGGCTGTCTCCAAAGGCTCGACGTGCGTGCTGGTCGCGAAGACGGCTTCCGCACGGTCGCCGGGAAGTACCAGATAGGCCCCTTCCACGACTCGCCCATTGGCATCGACCGACGTTCGTTCCATCGCCAGGACGGGGGCCGTGCTGCGGAGGACCTCCCTCTCCTTGCCGCTGGGCAGGCGCGAGGTGACCCGCTCGACCGTGGAGGCCACCTGCACCCCGGCGGCGGCGAGGAGCTCACGGACGTCGTCACCCCATGGCGATGGGCCCGTCTCAAGGTCACCGAGTCTCGCCACCTGGAACGGGACGTACAGGCGAGCCAGACTCTGCGCCGAGGTCCCGAGGTAGCTGACGTACACGTACTCGGCGAGCAGGGAGCCGCGGCGAACCCGGAGGAACGACGACAAGGCGTCAGTCGCTTTCACCTTGTTGAGCGTGACGCTGACTTCCAGCGACGGGTTCGGCGACGCCTGCCGGTCCGAGGTGTGCCGCCTGCTGTCGTAGACGCTGCGCTCGCGGCGCTGGCGGATGAAGTTTCCTCGGCCATGAACCTTCTCGATCCTCCCTTCGGCCTGGAGCACATCGAGCGCGAGCCTCATCGTGGGCACGCTGACCCTGTACTGAGCGGCGAGTCTTGCCTCCGGGGGAAGCTGCTCGCCGGCTGCGAATCCCCCGGTTTGGATGCGTCGCCGCAGGTCATCAGCGAGGGCTTGATAGCGGGTGGCCATAGTGCCTCTTCACCGCCTCTCGACGGCCCGCACAGCGGACAGCCGGGTCGCCGAGTGAATGGTCAGACTCTGCCCCGTACGGAAGCGCAGGCCCCTCACCGTGTCCGAGACGTCGACCACGTCGACTACTTCGAACCCCCGCCCGCCGAGGTCGATGACGTCTCCCGTCCGGACCGTCTCCCAGTCGACCTGAACGCGGACGTAGCGGTGCGTCTTGCTGGAAGTGGTGATGTCCTTGAGCATCAGCGAGCCTCCACCAGGCTCCAGGGCCGGCTGACCACACGGGGTCGCCAGCGAGGCTCCATCCGCAGCCGGGCGCGTTCGTCGCCGGGCACCACGTACAGACGGACGAGGGCAGCCTCCTCGGCATCGAGGAATTCCGCGCACCAACGCGGGTGGCTCAAGGGCGAGGTCGTCTCCTCGGCGATCTGGGGGCCCGTCGGCGTACACCGACGAGGTTGTTCCGCAGGGGGAACGAATGGCCGCCTAGCCCAGGCGGCGATTCGGCGGATAAGGTCCAGCACGTGATCAGCTCCTCACAGCTGATGGCCGTGCCCCCGGTCAGCGCTGACTGTCGCGGGGGTTTCCTTGTCGATGGCGGCCCAGGCGATGCAGCCGCGCCGGCCGTTGACGAGCCCGAACGAGTCGGCCGTCTCCAGCACTTCTAAGAGCTCTTGCCACGCCTCTGCCGAGACGCGGGCCGGGACCTTCGTCTCGACACAGATGTGGCTTTTCTGGTGCCAAACGCACGGAGTGAACCCAGCTGCCGTGAGGCGTGCGGCCAAGTGGTCGGCGCGATTTCTGCATGCGGCCACAAGGTGTTCCTCCGTCGCCACGGGATCACAGTGCGTGAAGCTAGTTAACTAGAATAGGGCTAGTGGACTAGATTTTCCATATGCGTGAGCAGCCGCCTTACCTCCGCGCCGCTGACCTGCTCAGACAGCGCATCGCGAACGAAGAGTGGGTACCGGGCGACCGGCTGCCGTCGCGTGCCCAACTCGCGGAGGAATGCGGCGGCGTGGGCGAAAACGTCATTCGCCGAGCCCAGGAACTCCTCATCTCGCAGGGCGTCCTGGAGGGGCGGGCCGGCTCCGGAACGTTCGTCGCCGAGCCTCGCCAGCGCCTGCGCATGGTTCGCTCACAGTCGCGTGAACAGCGCGGTGGGTCGCCCTTCGCCGCGGACATGTCGGCGCTCGCCAAGCGGGGAACCTGGGAGAGCAGCACGGAAGCGAAGCTTCCTGCGCCCGCGGACATCGCCGCTCGCCTCGGCATCTCCGAAGGGGATCTCTGCGTGCGGACGTCGTACGAGTTCCTCGCGGACGGCAAGCCCGTGCAGCTCTCGACCAGTTGGGAGCCGTACGGCATCACCGGTGGCACGCTGGTCGTTCTGCCCGAGGGCGGCCCTCACGCCGGCAAGGGCGTGGTCGACCGCATGGCGGAGATCGGCATCACGGTCACCCGCGCGGTGGAGCAGCCGGAGCCCGGACACGCGACGGCCGAGGAGGCAACCCTCCTCGGCGTGCAGCGAGGCGCGCTCGTCACGCGCATTCAGCGGACGTATTACAGCGACGACGGGCGGCCCGTCGAAACGGCGGACATCGTCGTGCCCGCCGCCTTCGGCGTCATCGTCTACGAGGTGCCGGTCAGCTAGCCGACGGGTAGTTCCAGCGGTAGTAGGCGAGCGCCTGCGCCCGCGCCTCCACGACGGCCATGCGCGCGTCGCGCTCCGCCGCGTCCGTGTGGGCCGCCTGGCCTGTCGCCTGGCCGGGCCACTTGCGGTAGAGGAGTCCCACGTCGCGGATGAACCACCCGCGGCTGACGGAGTCCAGCGCGAGCAGGAGGCCGGTGTCCTCCGAGGCCGGCAGCGCCATCCAGCCTCCCAGGGCGAGGAGCAGGTCGCGTCGGACGCACAGCGTCGCCGGGTGCACCTGGGCGCGGTAGTTGTGTGCGCGCCAGTGTTCGAGCACGGCCCCGCGCTCGACCGGGCCGTCTTCCGGGTCCTGGTCGAAGCCCACGGTGGAGCCGTCAGGCAGCAGGTCCAGGACGCGGGACGTGGTCCAGCCGATGCTGGGGTCACGTTCCAGGACGGCGATGTCGCGGGCCAGGGCGCCCGGGGCGAGTTGGTCGTCGGCGTCCAGGATCTTGACGTACTCGCCGTCGGCGTGGGCCAGGGCAATGGTCCGGGCGACACCGGGGCCACCGCTGCGGCCCTGCCGGAAGGTCACCCGCTCGTCGCTGGGGACGTGAGGGGCGACTTCGTCCCCCTTGCCGTCCTCCTGGATGACCCAGTGCCACTCCCAGCCGTCGGGGAGCTCCTGGTCGCAGAGCGACTTGTAGGCGTCGTGCAGGTGGTGAGCGGACGGTGCGTGCACAGCCGTGATGATGATGATGCGCCGACGCACGGCACTCACCACCTTTCCAGGGGAGTGGTGAAGAGCATTTCCGTACGGTCGCCGGGCAGCGTGATGTCGGAGAGCTCCACAACGCGGTCATGGGTGTCGTACGAGGTCTTCCGGAGCAGGAGCACCGCGGTTCCCGGCGGCAATTCCAGCTCTTCCGCCTCTTCCGGTGTCGGAGGGCGGGCTGTGACGTGCTCTTCGATGCGGTCGAGCTCGATTCCGACGGTGAAGAGCTGGCTCTGAGTGCCCCCGGGCCAGGGCTCCTTGGAGTCGTCCAGGAGATCCGGGTTCTCCGCGACCAGGTCACGGACGAGGTAGGAGGTCACCAGGGCGAACGGCGCGCGCTCGGCGGCGTACCGCGTGCGGTACGTGCGCTCGACGAGGACCTCGCCCTCAGGGACGCCGAAGGCGTCCGCGATGGCCTTGTCGGCCTTGATCTCGCGGTAGGCGGCGTGGAAGACGAGATCGTTCACCTGTAGCCCGGTGTCGTGCTCGGTGGCGCCGGTCTTCGCCCTCAGCGGCTCGGGCTCGCGGGCGCGGCCCTTCTCCCACTGATGCCTCGTGTTCGTGCGCAGCACCGCGGTGCGGGCCTGGCGGACGAAGTTGCCGCGCCCGTGCTGCTTCTCGATCAAGCCTTCGTCGCGCAGAAGCCGGAGAGCCTCACGGATGGTGGGAACGCTCCGCCCGTACTTGTCCGCGAGCGCGGTCTCCGCCGGAAGCCGTTCGCCGGGCTTCAGTTGACCTGCACGGATGGACTCCCGGATGCCGTCCGCGATCCGTTCGTACGCCTTTGCCATCGTGCTCACCGTCCTCTTGCGCCGACCGTCCTCAGCATACGACTCCTAAAGAGGTCTTGACGACTTCCTGAGAGCTGCGTCATAGTCTGGACAACTCCTAAAGAGGACTTGAGGAGAAGACCTCTTGATGAGTTAGGGCGCCCGGAGGATCGCAACCCGAAGGAAGCGCTGGTGCCTTGAGAACTGCACAGAGTGCCTGGACGAACGAGTGTTTTTGATCTCCGGTGCCGCCATGAGTCGTTGGCGCCGGAGGTGATGACCACTCGTCTCCGAACCGACCGGCCTCTCGGGAGCTCCACCCCCGGGAGCGGGCCCGCGCCTGTGCCGGTTTCCTGCGCCTACTCCCGAAGGGGGACCGATGAAGCTCGCTATCGGCGATATCGTCCAAGGCCGCCACGAGGTGGCCCTCGGCACCGTGGCCGGGATCACCGACCACGGTGACGGAAGGCTCGTCGTCGTGCGGATGCCCGGCGGGGGGCTTCGCCTCCTCGACCCCGGCGACTTATCGCTCGTCGCCCGCCGCGCGGCGTCGGCCACGACCGGCCGCAGCATCGCGACCCTGATCGTCTTGGGCATCGCGTTGGCCGCCGCCTTCATCGGCTGCCGCTCGGCTGAGGAACTCGGTGCCGACTGGCTGCTGACCTTTCTCGCCGGCCTCGGCAGCTACCAGGCCGTGGTGAGTGCGTACCAGTGCTGGCTCCACCTCACCGGCCCCCGGCGGTTTCGCGTCTGAGCGCGATCCGGCCAGGGGCGGCGGCCGGACGAGCGAGCCTGCTGCCCCTGGCTCTCCCATCCCCGTCCAGGATCTGGAGAGGCCATGCACGCGTACGTCGTCCACCAACCTGCCGACAGGGTGGTGGAGTCAGAGGGAACCACCCTGGGGATCGAAGAGTCGCAGGGAGCGGACGCCGAGGACTTCAAGGAACTCTTCCTCGGGAGCCCCGGGGAGTCCGCCGAAGAGCGCGCGGCCCGCACGTCCGCCGCCCGCGATGTCCTGGAGGAGCTCCGGGATCAGAGCGACGCGGACGAGTTCGCCCGTCTGAACGCGCGGTACGCGGCGAAACTCAGCAGCCTCGCGGCGATGAGGAGCAGGGCCCACGCACAGCAGGACCGCCAGGCGGGGAGGGCCGCGTGACGGCTCCCACCGCCTTGAGCGACCAGCCGTCCGACGCGCTGGGACCGGGCCCGGACCACCCCGCAGCCCCGACTGCCTCCGGCCGGCCCGGGGCCGAGGCTCCGGGGGAGACGGTCGTCGACCGGCCGTACGAGCCTTCGGGCCCCAGCCTGGCCCAAAGGGCGCAGGGCGCGAAACGCCGTCCCGTCATACCGGCGTGGGCGAAATCGCGTCAGGAGTTCCGCGCCGCCGGTAAGGGCGTCGCCGCCTATGCCTGGCACATTTCCGCGTACCACGCGGTACGGACGCCCTGGTACACGGTCCGTCTGGCGCTGCAAGCGCCCAGCGGCGTCGCACGGTTCGTCGGCGGTTCCCTGCGCTGGGTCGCAGATGCCGAGGGCGAGCCGTTTCGGCAGTCGGCGGCGGCCAACGAGGACATCAACAAATATCTTCAGCTCTCGCGCCAGAGGGATCGCCGTGTGCGCTGGCGGGCGACGGTCGCCGTCGTCGCCTCGATCGCGGGGCTCGCCGTGGCGCTGGCGCTGTACGTCATGGCGCCGTCGTGGCTGCTGGGCTTCTGCGGCTTCGCCGTGACGATGGCGGCGGGCCGGCTGGGTCAGCCGGCCGACGCCCCCGTCATCCGCCGAGCCGTGGAAATCCCGAAGGCGACCAGGCTCACCAGCGACGTGGTGCTCCGGGCCCTTGGCGCCCTGGGCATCCCCGCGATCAACCAAGCTCAGTCGAAGGGCGGGGACGGTTTCGCCTTCACCGCCCCCATCACCCGTGACGGCCCTGGATGGCTGGCCGAGGGTGACCTCCCGCACGGCGTCACGGTCACCGACGTCATCGAGCGCCGGAGGAGACTGGCTTCCGGCCTTCGCCGCCCCTTGGGAACGGTGTGGCCTGAGGCCGTTCCCGACGAGCACACCGGGCGGCTGAGACTGTGGGTCGGCGATCAGGACATGTCCCGGACCAAGCAGCCGGCCTGGCCCCTCGCGAAGTCCGGCACGGTGGATCTCTTCAAGCCCGTCGCATGGGGCACCGACCAGCGTGGGCGAGGAGTGGAGATCACCCTCATGTACCTCGCGGGTGTCATCGGTGCCATTCCGAGGATGGGCAAGACGTTCCTTCTCCGTCTCCTGCTGCTCATCGCAGCGCTCGACCCGCGTGCCGAGGTCCACAGCTACGACCTGAAGGGAACCGGTGACCTCGACCCCGTCGGGAGCGCCGTCAGCTACCGGCACCGGGCAGGCGACGAAGACGAGGACATCCTCTACGCCCTGACCGCCATGCGGGAACTCCAAGCCGAGTTGCGGCGCCGCACGAAGGTGATCCGCACACTGCCCCGGGACATCTGCCCCGAGTCGAAGGTGACCACGGAACTGGCGTCGAAGCGGTCCCTCCGGCTGCATCCGATCGTGGTCGGGGTGGACGAGTGCCAGAAGTGGTTCGAGCACCCGACGTACGGCAAGGAGCTCGAAGCGATCTGCACCGACCTCGTCAAGCGCGGCCCGGCGACGGGCATCGTGCTGCTGCTGGCCACCCAACGGCCGGACGACGACAGCTTGCCGAAGGGGATCTCCGCGAACGCGTCGGCCCGTTGGTGCCTGAAGGTCATGAGCCACGTCGAGAACGACATGGTGCTCGGCACCGGCGCGTACAAGCGGGGCGTCCGGGCGACGTTGTTCGCCTGGGGCGACAAAGGCATCTGTTACTTCCTCGGGGAGGGCGCGGATGCCCGGATCGTCCGGGCGGTCGAGATCGACGCCTTGGCGGCGGAAGGCATCGCCCAGCGGGCGCGGAAGATGCGCGAGCGCCTCGGCACACTCGCCGGATACGCGCTGGGGGAGCAGCCCGCGACCGAGGCCGGCCCTTCCTACGACCTGCTCTCGGATCTGCTCACGGCCCTTCCGGATGGCAAGCCGAAGCTCTGGAACGAGGCGATCGTCGCCGGCCTCGCGGAGCTCCGGCCGGCTGTGTACGGCACGTGGACGCCGGAGCAGCTCACCGCGGCCTTGAAGCCGTACGGCATCCACACCGTTCAGGTGTGGGGCACCACCGAAGACGGCAAGGGCGCGAACCGGCGTGGGATCAAGCGCGCCGATGTCCTCGCAGTGATTGCCGACCGTGACGACCGAGGTGCCGCGGCATAGCCGCCGTCGACGCTAGGTCTAGCGGCCCATCCCGCTAGACCTAGCACCCCCGCTAGCAGCCATAGGCGTATCTGACCTGCGTGCTAGCGCCTAGCGGTGCTCATCGAGCACCTGCCGAATCCCACCCGGGGAAGGTTCTGATGAGTTCCTTGCTCCACGCTATGCCCGGCCTCACATTCATCACTCTCTGCTACGCGCTTCTCTGCGCCGCCAGCCCGTTCGGGACCTGCCGCAAGTGCCAGGGCTGGGGCGCCGTGATCCGGCAGAGCCGCAACGGACGGCTCAAGCGCGGCCGCGAGTGCCGGCGCTGCGAGGGATACGGCAAGCGCATCCGCGTCGGCCGGCGCCTCTACAACGCCACCGTCCGCCTCCACCGCGACGGCGTTCGCTGATCCCTTCAAGGAGCCCCTCCATGTCCTTCTCGATCTCCGCGCTCCTGCTGTTCGGTCTGCTCCTGGCCATGCTCATCCGCTCGAAGTCCCTCGGCATCGGCAGCGCCCTGGTGGCCGTCCTCTTCGGCTACTACCTGAGCCGCACCGGCGCCGCCGCGCCCATCGACCAGGTCATGGGCGCCCTAGGCGACGCCATTCCCGATCTCGACCAGTGAGAGGAACACCCATGACAGACGTGAAAGAACGGAACACCGCCCGGATCTCGCTCATGGCTTCGGGGGAGTTACGCGACGCTCTGACAGCTCTCGAAGAAGGCAAGGGACCAGCGGCCGTCGCCGCGCTCATGGCCATCGACCCCACCTCGTGGCAGGCCATCGAACACCGCATCGCGGCGGTCATCGGCACCGATCTGCGAACGCTCTTACTCCGGGCCGCGGAAAGCGACGCGGAGGCCCCGGCCATCGACTGACGGCCCCCTGTGCGGCTCCGGCTCCTCCGGGAGGCAGAGCCGTGCGGAGGGTCGGACAGCCCGGCCCGTGCTCCACCAGTTGGAGGACGCCCCATGTCCCACACCACCATCGCGTGGTTCGACAGCTTGACCGCGAGCGTGTTCGCCCTCGGGGCCGCGGCTCGCGAGACGCGGCTCGCCCGCCAGGCGGCGCAGGTCGCCACCTGGCACATCGAGCCGGCCCGCCTGCGGGCGGTGATCGGCGACGTGAACATCAGCGGGGAGTACAGGATCAGCCCCCAGGACGTCGCCCTGAACCAGATCCGCGGCTTATGCAGGGCCTACCAGAGCGTGACCACCGACCTGTACGAGAACCTCGCACTCGCCTACGCGTACGGCACGGCCGGCGCCCTGCTGGCGGTCGTCAAGGGATATCGCCCGAGGTACGCCGAACTCCGGCGCGACCGGACCGAACGCTACGAACTCCCCGACGGCCCGCTGCCGGACTTCCGCGGAGACCTCGGCAACTGGTCCGGGCAGAGGCGCCTGGCTCTGCTGCGGTCCCAGGTCGGAGCGCGCCGGACGGCCCGGTACACGGGTCCGAGCGAGGGCACGCCGACCGGCCTGGCGGACTGCGCGTACGCCTACGGGGAGCAGGCCGAGATGGCCCTCCACCATCAGCTGCTCTCCGCATATCGGGCGCAGGGAGCTCCGGAGGTGGAGCAGTGACGACCGGACCCCACACCACCGAATCGGCCTCCGCCTACGGGAACGCCCCCGGGATCACGTCGGAGATCGGCTGGGTGATCAGGCACAGTCGCCGCCGTCCGTTCGACGACGAACGGGAGTTCTGGCTCCGCAAGGCCGCCGTCTTCGACCGCATGGCGCTCGACGAGGCGGCCAGGTTTGCCCCGGAGGTCGCCGCACCGGCCGCCGAAGCCTCGGTCGAGGTCGCGCGACAACTGGTCGACTACGACATCGCGCACAGCGGCCTGAGCCTCAAGGCCGCCGAGATCGTGACCGCCGAGGACTGCCTCGCGTACGTGCGCCACGAGTACCTCAAGTGGAACCAGGACCAGCTCCACTGACTTCGCCCGGGGCAGCGGCCCTCCGCCAAAGAAGCCCGCTGCCCCGGCCTCCCCATCCCGATGCAGGAATCAGGAGGTGGCATCAGCATGCACCACGGCGACGTGCGCCCGCTGTCCGGGCCCCGAGACAGGAGAGAGAACGGCAGTAGCGCAGCCCAAGTCCCGGACGAGAAGCTCACCGTCAAGGAGGTCATCGGCGACCTCAGAATCGCCCCGTCGACCTTCTACCGGTGGCGCCGCCTGGGCAAGGCTCCCCGCTCGATCAAGCTGCCGAACGGGGACGTGCGAATTCGGCGGTCCGAGTACGACCGGTGGCTCGCGGAGCGGGAGGACGCCGCGTGAGCGAGGAAAGCGAAACCTCGGCCGGGCGGTCTCGCGGATTCGCCCGGCCGGGGTATTCCTTCGACGTCAAGCTGTGGAAGGTCACCAAGACCGGCCGGAAATCCCGCCCGTACCGTTTGCGTTGGGTGGTCGCCGGCCGAGTGCATGGCGGCACGTTCACCACATCCGCGCTCGCCGACAGCCGGCGGGCAGAGCTGTGGCAGGCCATGCGCCGGGGAGAGGCGTTCGAGACCGAATCGGGTCTGCCCGAGTCCGAGGTGCGGGCGGCTGCCGAAGTGGCCGAAGCGTCGGCGGCCGAGCCGTCTTTGCGGTGGTTCGAGTTCTGCCGGAAGTACGTCGCCGGCCGGTGGCGTACGAGCGCGGCCAAGACCCGCGAGGGCATGGCAGACGGCCTTGCGGCCGTCGCGCTGGCCATGGTGATGCGGGAGGACGGCGCCCCTGAGAACGGGTGTCTGCGGTTGGCGTTTCGATGGGGCATCGTGCCCGCGAACGCTGGGCAGGAGCCGCCGGCCGAGCTGAAATCCGCGTACGACTGCCTGACGGTGGCGGACCGGCCCGTCACTGATCTGCTTGACCCGGAAGTGTTCGAGGACGTGATGTACCGCCTCGGCTACCGGCTGGACGGCAAACCGGCAGCACGAGAGACGTACAAGCGCCGCCGCCGCGTCCTGAACACCGCACTCGAACACGCCGTGATCACGGGAGAACTTCCGGAGAACCCTCTCCAGAAAGCCCGCAATAAGCAGGTGGGTTCCAGCGCTGTGGTGGACCGGCGTGTCCTCCTGAACGCTTCACAGGGGAGGCAGTTGCTCACAGCCGTCTCCTACGTAGGCTCATGGGAACGCAGTCGCGGACGCCGCCTGGTGGCGTTCTACGCAGTCCTGTACTACGCGGGGCTGAGGCCGGCTGAAGCGGTCGGACTGCGACTCTCGGACTGCCGCCTTCCGGAAACCGGCTGGGGCACACTGACGCTGCGGGAGACGCGGCCCGTCTCCGGTAAGCAGTGGACCGACTCGAGGGAGCGGCACGACCGCCGTGGCCTGAAGGCTCGTGAAGCATCCACTGACCGGCCGGTCCCCATCCCGCCTGTCCTCGTCACGATTCTTCAGGAGCATCTGAAGAGGTTCGGGACGGCCAAGGAGGGGCGCGTCTTCGGCAACGAGCGCGGGGGAGTAGTCGGCTCGTCCACCTATTGGCGGGTATGGGAGGAAGCGCGGGGGTACGCGCTGCCGCCGGACCGCGTCGAGTCACCGCTGGCCGGGCGCCCCTACGATCTCCGGCACGCGTGCATCACACGGTGGTTGAACGCCGGGGTCCCGATCGCCGAAGTGGCCCGCAGGGTCGGCAACTCCCCGGAGGTGATCCACCGCCGCTACCACGGTTGCATCGACGGCCACGAAGAAGCAGCCAACGCAAAGATCGCGAAGGCGCTGGAGGAGGAAGGCGACACAGCATGAGGAGTGTGTCGGAGATGTGTCGCGAACGCTGAGCGACAGCAAGAAAGAGCGGGAGTCAGTGAGACTGACTCCCGCTCTCTCATGTCGGCATCCGCCCTGGCCACACCAGAGAATTCTCTGGATGACCGGCGAGTGCCCCCGGCAGGATTCGAACCTGCGCACACGGCTCCGGAGGCCGTTGCTCTATCCCCTGAGCTACGGGGGCGTGTCGTCCGCGTTTCGCGGTGACGTGGAGAACACTACCAGCTCCACAAGGGTGCCCCGCAACGTGCTTTGGGGGAGGTCAGGGGAGTCGTGGGGGTGGGGTAGCGCATGGGGTGGGGGCGGGGGAGATGGTCGGGGAAAGCTCGCCCGCACGGGGTGGAAGTGGGGAAAACCCGGACGCAGCGTGGTGGGCGCGCTTACCCTCGGGGTGTGCCTGGCTTGTCCGGCCGGGTCCTTGTCGTCGACGACAACAAGGTCATCCGGCAGTTGATCAGGGTCAACCTCGAGCTCGAAGGCTTCGAGGTCGTGACCGCGGCCGATGGTGCCGAGTGCCTGGAGATCGTGCACCGCGTACGCCCCGATGTGGTGACCCTGGACGTCGTCATGCCCAGGCTCGACGGGCTGCACACCGCCACCCGGCTGCGGGCCGACGCGCGGACGCGGGACATACCCATCGCGATCATCAGTGCCTGTACCCAGCTGGAAGTCGACAGCGGGCGGTCCGCCGGGGTCGACGCGTTTCTGGCGAAGCCGTTCGAGCCGACCGAGATGGTGCGGATCGTCAGGCGGCTGATGCGGCACCGCAAGGGAGAGGGCGACGACGGGTCGCCGGGGGCCACGGCCCCCGGGGACGCGGAGGGGCTGCACCGTACCGCCCCGCCCAAGGGCGTCGAGTCCGTCTGCGGCGCGGAGTCCGTCCGCGGCCCGGAGTAGCAGCGGGGCAGCGGTGTCCGCCCCGTGAAACCGGTTCGCTAAGGCACCCCCCTTCTCGCCTAGGCTGGGGGTTGTGACCCCCGCAGACCTCACCCGCACTGTGCTGCACACCGTGCGCCGCGCCGTCGAGGCCGACGAGCTGCGCGCCGCCGTGCCGGAGCGGGTCACCGTGCGGGTTCCGCCCCGGCCGGGGTGCGGCGACTACGCCACCAACGTCGCCCTGCGGATCGCCAAGGACACCGGCCGCCCGGCCACCGAGGTCGCCGAGGTGCTGCGCCGCCGGCTGGCCGCCGAGCCGGGCATCGCCCGGGTCGACATCGCCGGGCCCGGCTTCCTCAACATCACCCTCACCGGCACCGCGCAGACCCGGCTCGTGGCGGACCTCCTCGACGGCCACGAGGCAGCGCCCCCGCTGCCGCTGCCCGAGCCGCCCCCCGAGCTCCTCGCCCGGCTCGGCCCCGACGCCGCCCGCTGGAGCCTGCTCTGCCCGCCCGGCCTCGACCGCGACCTGCTGCTCGTCCAGCGGGAGAGCAACCCGCTCTTCCGCGTCCGGTACGCCCACGCCCGCAGCCAGGCACTCCTGCGTAACGCCCGTGACCTGGGATTCGCGTCCGAGCCGGGGGACATTCACGGCGACGCCGCCCCCCTGCTCGCCGTCCTCGCCGACCACCCCCGCGTCACGGCCGCCCGCGCCCCGGACCGGCTCGCCCGGCACCTGGAGCGGCTCGCCGAAGCCTTCCTCCGCTGGACGGCGGCGTGTCCCACGCTGCCCCGCGGTGACGAGAAACCCTTGGCCGTTCACCGAGCCCGTCTGGCCCTCGCCGAGGCCACGGGCAAGGTGCTGGCTGACGGCCTGAACCAGCTCGGCATCACCGCACCCGCACACCTCTGAGGAGATCAGAGCCATGAGCCGCTCCGCCCACCCCGCCGGGCCCCGCTACGCCGACGTCCTCCCCGAGGGGCACTACGCCGCCCCGCCCGCCGACCTCAACGCCCTCGACGCGCGCGTGTGGTCCCGGACCGTCACCCGCGACGCCGAAGGAGCCGCCACCGTCGGCGGCCTGAGCGTCCGGCAGCTCGCCGAGGAGTTCGGCACCCCCGCCTACGTCCTCGACGAGGACGACTTCCGCGCCCGCTGCCGCGCCTGGAGCGACGCCTTCGGGCCCGACGCCGACGTCTTCTACGCGGGCAAGGCGTTCCTCTCCCGCGCCGTCGTGCGCTGGCTCCACGAGGAAGGGCTCAACCTCGACGTCTGCTCCGCCGGGGAGCTGGCCACCGCCCTGGACGCCGGGATGCCCGCCGAGCGCATCGCCCTGCACGGCAACAACAAGTCCGTCGAGGAGATCACCCGCGCCGTCGAGGCCGGCGTCGGGCGGATCGTCCTCGACTCCTTCCAGGAGATCGTGCGCGTCGCGCACATCGCCCAGCGGCTCGGCCGGCGCCAGCGGGTCCAGATCCGCGTCACCGTCGGCGTCGAGGCCCACACGCACGAGTTCATCGCCACCGCCCACGAGGACCAGAAGTTCGGCCTCGCGCTCGCCGGCGGCCAGGCCGCCGAAGCCGTCCGCCGGGCCCTGAAGCTCGACGGCCTGGAGCTCATCGGCATCCACTCCCACATCGGGTCGCAGATCTTCGACACCTCCGGCTTCGAGGTGGCCGCCCACCGCGTCGTCGGGCTGCTGAAGGACATCCGCGACGAGCACGGCGTCGAGCTCCCCGAGATCGACCTCGGCGGCGGCCTCGGCATCGCCTACACCCCCGACGACGACCCCCGCGAGCCCGCCGAGATCGCCGCGGCGCTCCGCGACATCGTCACCCGCGAGTGCGCGGCGGCCGGCCTCGCCGTGCCGCGGCTGTCCGTGGAGCCGGGGCGCGCGATCGTCGGCCCGACGGCCTTCACGCTGTACGAGGTGGGCACCATCAAGGAGCTGCCGGGCCTGCGGACCTACGTGAGCGTCGACGGCGGCATGTCCGACAACATCCGCACCGCGCTCTACGACGCCGAGTACAGCGTCGCGCTCGTCTCCCGGACGTCCACCGCCGCGCCGATGCTCTCGCGCGTCGTCGGCAAGCACTGCGAATCGGGTGACATCGTCGTACGCGACGCCTTCCTGCCCTCGGACCTGGCGCCCGGCGACCTCCTCGCGGTGCCCGCCACCGGCGCCTACTGCCGCTCCATGGCGAGCAACTACAACCACGCCCTGCGCCCGCCGGTCGTGGCGGTCAAGGACGGCACGGCACGGGTGATCGTCCGGCGCGAGACCGAAGAGGACCTTCTTCGCCTCGATGTCGGCTGACGGAAACAAAGATCTCGGATACTGGACGGGGGTCCGAAACCCCCGTCCGGTGAGTGAGACTGGTGCACTACCCGAAATGTATGAGGCTGTGTCGATGAAGAGCAGGGGTCGGATGATGCGTACGCGTCCGCTGAAAGTGGCGCTGCTGGGCTGTGGAGTGGTCGGCTCAGAGGTGGCGCGCATCATGACGACGCACGCCGACGACCTGGCCGCCCGCATCGGGGCACCCGTCGAGCTCGCCGGCATCGCCGTCCGCCGCCCGGGGCGGGTGCGGGACGGGGTGCCCGAGGAGCTGATCACCACCGACGCCACCGCGCTCGTCAAACGCGGCGACATCGACGTGGTCGTCGAGGTCATCGGCGGCATCGAGCCGGCCCGCACCCTGATCACCACCGCCTTCGAGCACGGCGCGAGCGTCGTCTCCGCGAACAAGGCGCTGCTGGCCGGCGACGGCGCGGCGCTGCACGCCGCGGCCGAGAAGCACGGCGCGGACCTGTATTACGAGGCCGCCGTCGCGGGTGCCATCCCGCTGGTCCGGCCGCTGCGCGAGTCCCTCGCGGGCGACAAGGTCAACCGGGTGCTCGGCATCGTCAACGGCACCACCAACTTCATCCTCGACAAGATGGACACCAGCGGCGCCGGCTACTCCGAGGCGCTCGACGAGGCCACGGCCCTGGGGTACGCCGAGGCGGACCCGACCGCCGACGTCGAGGCGTTCGACGCGGCCGCCAAGGCCGCGATCCTCGCCGGCATCGCCTTCCACACCCGGGTGCGCCTGGACGACGTCTATCGCGAGGGCATGACGGAGGTCACCGCCGCGGACTTCGCTTCCGCGAAGCAGATGGGCTGCACCATCAAGCTGCTCGCCATCTGCGAGCGCGCCGCCGACGGGCAGTCGGTCACCGCCCGGGTGCACCCGGCGATGATCCCGCTGAGCCACCCGCTCGCCTCCGTCCGCGAGGCGTACAACGCGGTCTTCGTCGAGGCCGAAGCGGCCGGTCAGCTGATGTTCTACGGGCCCGGGGCCGGTGGCGCGCCGACCGCCTCCGCGGTCCTCGGCGACCTCGTCGCGGTCTGCCGCAACAAGCTCGGCGAGGCCACCGGCCCCGGCGAGTCGGCCTACACGCGGCTGCCCGTGAGCCCGATGGGCGAGGTCGTCACGCGCTACCACATCAGTCTCGACGTCGCCGACAAGCCGGGCGTCCTCGCCCAGGTGGCCACGGTCTTCGCCGAGCACGACGTCTCCATCGACACGGTCCGCCAGAAGGGCAAGGACGGCGAGGCGTCCCTCGTCGTCGTCACCCACCGGGCCCCCGACGCGGCCCTCTCGGCGACGGTCGGGGCGCTGCGCGGTCTGGACACGGTCCGCGGGGTCGCGAGCATCATGCGCGTCGAAGGCGAATAGGGAGTAACGAAAGCAATGTCTGCGAATAACGGCCGCCCGGCCTCCGGCACCCACCAGTGGCGCGGCATCATCGAGGAGTACCGCGACCGCCTCCCGGTCTCCGCCGACACGCCGGTCGTGACGCTGCGGGAGGGCGGCACCCCGCTGGTGCCCGCGCAGGTGCTCTCCGAGCGCACCGGCTGCGAGGTCCACCTCAAGGTCGAGGGCGCCAACCCCACCGGTTCCTTCAAGGACCGCGGCATGACCATGGCCATCACCCGGGCCAAGGAGGAGGGCGCCAAGGCCGTCATCTGCGCCTCCACCGGCAACACCTCCGCCTCCGCCGCGGCCTACGCCGTCCGGGCCGGAATGGTGTGCGCCGTCCTGGTGCCGCAGGGCAAGATCGCGCTCGGCAAGATGGGCCAGGCGCTCGTCCACGGCGCGCGCATCCTCCAGGTCGACGGCAACTTCGACGACTGCCTCACGCTGGCCCGCGGCCTCTCCGAGCAGTACCCGGTGGCGCTGGTCAACTCCGTGAACCCGGTGCGCATCGAGGGCCAGAAGACCGCGGCCTTCGAGATCGTCGACGCGCTCGGCGACGCGCCCGACATCCACGTCCTGCCCGTCGGCAACGCCGGCAACATCACCGCCTACTGGCGGGGCTACCGCGAGTACGCCACCGACGGCATCTCCACCCGCAACCCGCGGATGTGGGGCTTCCAGGCGTCCGGCTCCGCGCCGATCGTGCGCGGCGAGCCGGTGAAGGACCCGCACACCATCGCCACCGCCATCCGGATCGGCAACCCCGCCTCCTGGCAGTTCGCCGAGGAGGCGCGGGATCAGTCCGGTGGCCTCATCGACGAGGTGACCGACCGACAGATCCTGGCCGCTTACCGCCTGTTGGCCTCCCAGGAGGGTGTCTTCGTCGAGCCCGCCTCGGCCGCGAGCGTCGCCGGCCTGCTCAAGGCCGCGGAGCTGGATCTGGTGGACCCCGGCCAGCGGATCGTCTGCACGGTCACGGGCAACGGTCTGAAGGACCCGGACTGGGCCGTGGCCGGCGCCCCGCAGCCCATCACCGTTCCGGTGGACGCCACGGTGGCCGCGGAGCGGCTCGGTCTCGTCTGAGGGTCCGTTCCCGGGGCTCCGCCCCGGACCCCGTGTCCTCAATCGCCGGACGGGCTCGATGTCGAGCCCGTCCGGCGATTGAGGACAACAACAAATCAGCCCAGCACGCCGCATATCCGGCGCGCCGCAGGCGACACGCATCGTGCGCCTCCCGTGCGCCCTATGTCGCCGCAGAACCTTCCTTCGATAGGCTGTACTCACTCCGCCCCGTCGCAGACCCTGCCGCCTCCCACGGAGGCGTCGCCGTCACGGCCCCTCGCGGATGTTGCACGCCCCACCGAGGCCACACCAAGGAGAGTCATCGAGCGATGGCCGGTCCCGCCTTCCGCGCCGCCGCTGTCCGCGTGCGCACCCCCGCCACCAGCGCAAACCTCGGCCCCGGCTTCGACGCCCTCGGCCTGTCCCTGGGGCTCTACGACGATGTCGTGGTCCGGGTCGCCGAGTCCGGGCTGCACATCGACATCGCAGGCGAGGGCGCCGAGACCCTGCCGCGTGACGAGCGCCACCTGCTCGTCCGCGCCCTGCGCACCGCTTTCGACCTGCTGGGCGGCCAGCCGCGCGGCCTGGAGGTCGTCTGCGCCAACCGCATTCCGCACGGGCGCGGCCTGGGCTCCTCCTCCGCGGCCATCTGCGCGGGGATAGTCGCGGCCCGCGCGGTGACGATAGGCGGGGCGGAGAAACTCGACGACGCGGCGCTGCTGGAGCTCGCCACGGAGATCGAGGGCCATCCCGACAATGTCGCGGCGTGTCTGCTCGGTGGTTTCACCCTGGCGTGGATGGAGTCGGGGGTCGCCCGGGCCATCCGGATGAATCCTTCGGATTCCGTCGTTCCGGTGGTCTTCGTGCCGTCGAAACCCGTGCTGACCGAGACGGCGCGCGGCCTGCTGCCGCGCAATGTCCCCCATGTGGACGCGGCGGCCAACGCCGGCCGCGCGGCACTGCTCGTCGAGGCCATGACCAGACGCCCCGAGCTGCTGCTGCCGGCCACCGAGGACCGCCTTCACCAGGAATACCGTGCCCCGGCGATGCCGGAGAGCGTGGCCCTGGTCAACCGACTGCGGGCGGACGGCGTCCCCGCGGTCATCTCCGGTGCGGGCCCCACGGTCCTGGCACTGGTCGAGAACGGTGCGGCCGACAAGGTCGCACGGCTGGCGGGCGAGGGGTGGGCGGCCAACCGGCTGGCCCTCGACGCCGGGGGGACGAGCGTGCTGCCGCTCGCTTGATCACCGCGGAGCCGGGGGGCCACTCCGGGTCAGCGAAAAATAGCGGTTGCCGGTCTTTGAGAGGGGGAATGTTTGTGGGATCCGGTAGTGTTAACCTCAAGTCTGCACTCGACGCCACATCGGCTCGGTGCTCTGTGTCCCGATCAGGGACCGCTTTTCTTCCGGGAGCCTCCCAAACTGCCTGAGCAGCCTGCCTGAGCAGTTTCGAGCATGCTCCGGAATCGGTGTGGGTGACATGAGTGAAGTTGATACGCCATGTCTTCATCTCATTCTTCATGCCGGAACCAATGAACTGATTCTTCCGCCGTACCGGCGGACCACCGCCCCGGCCCGGTCCGCACAGCCAGACCGCAGCCGGACAGCACAACCGGTCGCCGAGCCAGACAGGCCGACGCCCGCTCCAGGGAAGGACCCCTTCGTGAGCGACACCACCGATCTGATGGGCGTGAACGCCGCCGGCATGGCCAACAACGCCGCCGGCAATGCCTCCGCGCCCGCCACGGACGCTCCCGCCGCGCCTGCCACCGGTGCTGCCACTGCCCCCAAGCGGCGACGCTCGGGCACGGGCCTCGACGCCATGGTGCTGGCGGAGCTCCAGCAGCTCGCCTCCGGCCTCGGCATCAAGGGCACCGCGCGGATGCGCAAAGGCCAGCTGATCGAGGTCATCAAGGAACGGCAGGCCGGCTCCGCCGCGCCCGCCAAGGCCGAGCAGGCGTCCGCGGACGCCACCGAGACCAAGCCGAAGCGCCGCGCCACCTCCAAGGCCCGTACGGGTGAGGCGGCCGTCGCCGAGAAGCCGGAGACGGCCAAGGCGGAGAAGGCCGTCAAGGCCGACAAGCCCGCCGAGAAGGCCACCGCGCAGCAGATCGAGATCCCGGGCCAGCCGGGCAGCGACGAGCAGCCGGCCGGCGAGCGCCGCCGCCGCCGGGCGACAGCGCCCTCGGGCAGCCCCGAGCCGGTCGCCGAGGCCAAGGCGGAGGACCGCACCGAGGCCAGGGCCGAGGCCGCACTGGACAGCGCCGAGGGCAAGGGCGCCAAGGGCGCCGACCGCCAGGACCGCGCCGAGCGCGGCGAGCGGGGCCAGAAGGGCGACCGCCGCGACCGCGGCGACCGCCAGGAGCGCGGCGAGCGCCAGGACCGCGGTGAGCGGGGCGAGCGCGGCCAGCGCGGCGACCGTGACCGCGACCGCGGCGAGCGCCAGGACCGCCGCGGCAACCGCGACGGCGCCGGCCAGCAGGGCGGCGACCGCCAGCAGCAGCGGGACAACCGCGGGCCGCAGGGCCCCCAGGGCGGCCCGCAGGACGACTACGACGACGAGGCGGGCGGCCGCCGTGGCCGCCGTGGCCGCTACCGCGACCGCCGTGGCCGCCGTGGCCGCGAGGAGGGCGGTTTCGGCAACGAGCCGCAGGTCTCCGACGACGACGTCCTGATCCCCGTCGCGGGCATCCTCGACATCCTCGACAACTACGCGTTCATCCGGACCTCCGGCTACCTGCCGGGCCCGAACGACGTCTACGTCTCCCTCGCCCAGGTCCGCAAGAACGGCCTGCGCAAGGGTGACCACGTCACCGGTGCGGTCCGGCAGCCCAAGGACGGCGAGCGGCGCGAGAAGTTCAACGCCCTCGTCCGCCTCGATTCGGCCAACGGCATGTCGGCCGAATCCGGCCGCGGCCGCCCGGAGTTCGGCAAGCTCACCCCGCTCTACCCGCAGGACCGCCTGCGGTTGGAGACGGACCCCGGTGTGCTGACGACCCGGATCATCGACCTGGTCGCGCCGATCGGCAAGGGCCAGCGCGGTCTGATCGTGGCCCCGCCGAAGACCGGCAAGACCATGATCATGCAGGCGATCGCCAACGCGATCACCACCAACAACCCCGAGTGCCACCTGATGGTCGTCCTGGTCGACGAGCGTCCGGAAGAGGTCACCGACATGCAGCGGTCGGTCAAGGGCGAGGTCATCTCCTCGACCTTCGACCGCCCGGCCGAGGACCACACCACCGTCGCCGAGCTGGCCATCGAGCGCGCCAAGCGCCTCGTCGAGCTGGGTCACGACGTGGTCGTCCTGCTGGACTCGATCACCCGTCTGGGCCGTGCCTACAACCTGGCCGCCCCGGCCTCGGGCCGCATCCTGTCCGGTGGTGTCGACTCCACGGCGCTCTACCCGCCGAAGAAGTTCTTCGGTGCGGCGCGCAACATCGAGGACGGCGGCTCGCTGACCATCCTGGCCACCGCGCTGGTCGAGACCGGCTCGCGCATGGACGAGGTGATCTTCGAGGAGTTCAAGGGCACCGGCAACATGGAGCTCAAGCTCGACCGGAAGCTCGCCGACAAGCGCATCTTCCCGGCGGTCGACGTCGACCCGTCCGGTACCCGCAAGGAGGAGATCCTCCTGGGCGCCGACGAGCTGGCGATCGTCTGGAAGCTCCGCCGGGTGCTGCACGCCCTGGACTCGCAGCAGGCCATCGAGCTGCTTCTCGACAAGATGAAGCAGACGAAGTCCAACGCCGAGTTCCTGATGCAGATCGCGAAGACGACGCCCTCCTCGGGCAACGGCAACGACTGATCCGCCGCAGGCGGCGTTAAACACAGCACGGGACCTCCCCGCCACTTCGGCGGGGAGGTCCCGTGCTGTGCGTTATCAGTCCGTGATCTTTTGAGATGTGCGCCACAGCGCGACCGCCCCGAAGTGGCCGAAAGGCGCCGACCCGGATTGACCGAAAGCGCAGGTGGCGGCGGGCGGCGGAGATCCACTCCCGGGCCGGCGGCCGCCGGATTTCTAAGAAGGTCCTCATCACTCGCTGTGCAACCCTGGCGCAGGCTTCTCCGTCATGACAGGTACGGAAGGCCCGCCTGGCACCGACCCGGGGCGGCAGGGGGTGGCCCGGAGAACAGCGGAGGACTGAGGATCGCATGGCTGACGACAGCAAGAGCACGGGCGCGGGCGCGCACCGCCGCCGTGCCCGCGGGTCCGGCGGCCGGCGCCGCAAGGTCCGCGCCCGCCGCAAGGGCTGGCGCATAGCCGCCTGGACGACCGCCGGGGTCGTCCTCGCCGGTGGTGCCGGAGCGGGCTTCCTCTACTTCAAGTTCAACGGCAACCTCCACAGCGTCGACATCGACGCCGCGCTGAAGAACCGCCCCGAGAACGTCGACAACGGCTCACAGGACATCCTCGTCCTCGGCTCCGACTCCCGGGCCGGCGCCAACCGCGCCTACGGGCGCGACGAGGGCAGCTCCCGCTCCGACACGGCGATGATCCTGCACGTGTACGCGGGTCACAAGAAGGCCAGCGTCGTCAGCATCCCCCGGGACGCCATGACGGCCCGCCCCGAGTGCCGGACGCCCGGCGGCAAGACCAGCCCGGCCGTCAAGCGCGCCCAGTTCAACGAGGCGTTCTCGGTGGGCGGCGCCGCCTGCGCCGTCGCGACCGTCGAGAACATGACCGGCATCCGCATGGACCACTACATGGAGGTCGACTTCTCCGGCTTCCAGAAGCTGATCGACAAGCTGGGCGGCGTGAAGGTCACCACGACCAAGCCCATCCACGACAAGTGGAGCCACCTCGACCTGGAGCCCGGCACCCACAACCTCAACGGTGAGCAGTCCCTCGGCCTCGTCCGCACCCGCAAGGGCGTCGGCGACGGCAGCGACCTCGGCCGGATCAAGCTCCAGCAGGCCTTCATCAAGGCCCTGCTGAACCAGGTCAAGTCCGTGGGCCTGTTCACCAGCCCCACCAAGCTCTACGGGCTCGCCGACAGCGCCACCAAGTCGCTCACCACCGACAGCAAGCTGGCCTCCGTCGACAAGCTGCTCTCCTTCGCGAACGGCCTCAAGGGCATCGGCTCCGAGGACATGCAGATGGTGACCCTGCCGGTCATGGACGACCCCCTGGACCGCGACCGGGTCATCCCCATCCCCGAGGCCACCAAGGAGCTCTGGGCGGCGCTCAACGCCGACCAGGAGGTCCCCGAGTCCGTGCTCAAGGCCGCGGGCGGCAAGAACCCCGCCGACGGCGTGGTCAAGTGATGACCGGAGGGTGACCCTCCGGTTACCCTGCGATGACTCCCCGCTGACCCCGCGGTGCCCGGGCGCCCTTGCGGCCCCGCCCGCCGGGCCCCCCGAGCCCCGGGAATAACCGGCTGCCACCTCTCGTTTTGGGGGATACGGCCAGTCCTGGCAAACTGGTACGTCGGCCCCGGTTCACGTAAGGCAATCCCGCCTCTACGACCCGGAGCCCTCCCGAACCTAGGAGATCCCCTTGAAGCGCGAAATCCACCCGGATTACGTCGAGACCCAGGTCAGCTGCACCTGTGGCGCCTCGTTCACCACGCGTAGCACCGTCGCCGACGGCACCATCCGTGCCGACGTGTGCTCCGAGTGCCACCCGTTCTACACGGGCAAGCAGAAGATCCTCGACACCGGTGGCCGCGTGGCGCGGTTCGAGGCCCGCTTCGGCAAGGCCGCCGCGGCCAAGAAGTAGCGACCCGCAGGCGCCGGTTCCCGGTCGCCCTCCGCGTGCGAGGGGCGACCGGACCGGCGCTTTGTCGTCCAGCAGGCCCGTCACTTCCAGCTAGGGAAACTTGATGTTCGAGGCAGTCGAGGAACTCATCGGTGAGCACGCCGACCTCGAGAAGCGGCTCGCCGACCCCGCCGTGCACGCGGACCAGGCCAACGCCCGCAAGCTCAACAAGCGCTACGCGGAGCTGACCCCGATCGTCGGCACCTACCGCTCCTGGAAGCAGGCCGGCGACGACATCGAGACCGCGCGCGAGTTCGCCGCCGACGACCCGGACTTCGCCGCCGAGGTCAAGGTGATCGAGAAGCAGCGCGAGGAGCTCACCGAGAAGCTGCGCCTGCTGCTCGTCCCGCGCGACCCCAGCGACGACAAGGACGTCATCCTCGAGGTCAAGGCCGGAGCGGGCGGCGACGAGTCGGCCCTCTTCGCCGGCGACCTGCTGCGGATGTACCTGCGCTACGCCGAGCGCGTCGGCTGGAAGACCGAGATCATCGACGCCACCGAGTCCGAGCTGGGCGGCTACAAGGACGTCCAGGTCGCCGTCAAGACCAAGGGCGGCAACGGCGCCACCGAGCCCGGCCAGGGCGTCTGGGCGCGCCTGAAGTACGAGGGCGGGGTGCACCGCGTCCAGCGGGTGCCCGCCACCGAGTCCCAGGGCCGGATCCACACCTCCGCGGCCGGCGTGCTCGTCACGCCCGAGGCCGAGGAGGTCGACGTCGAGATCAACATGAACGATCTGCGCATCGACGTCTACCGCTCGTCGGGCCCCGGCGGCCAGTCCGTCAACACCACCGACTCCGCCGTCCGCATCACCCACCTGCCGACCGGCGTCGTCGCCTCCTGCCAGAACGAGAAGAGCCAGCTCCAGAACAAGGAGCAGGCCCTGCGCATCCTGCGGTCCCGGCTGCTGGCCGCCGCCCAGGAGGAGGCCGAGCGCAACGCCGCCGACGCCCGCCGCAGCCAGGTGCGCACCGTCGACCGCTCCGAGAAGATCCGGACGTACAACTTCCCGGAAAACCGGATCTCGGACCACCGCGTCGGATTCAAGGCGTACAACTTGGACCAGGTGCTCGACGGCGACCTGGACCCGATGATCCAGGCGTGCGTCGACGCCGACTCCGCCGCGAAGCTCGCTGCCGCGGGCGACGGAAGCTGACGGGCGGCTGCGCGCGTCCCCTGACGGGGCCGCGCGGGACCGGCCGTGAGGACAACGGGAGAGGATCAACGTGAACCTGCTGCTCGCCGAAGTGGCGCAAGCCACTCAGCGGCTGGCCGACGCCGGCGTACCTTCTCCGCGCTTCGACGCGGAGGAGCTCGCCGCCTTCGTGCACGGCGTCAAGCGGGGTGAGCTGCACAATGTGGCGGACGCCGACTTCGACGCCCGCTACTGGGAGGCCGTCGCCCGCCGCGAGGCCCGGGAACCGCTCCAGCACATCACCGGCCGCGCCTTCTTCCGCTACCTGGAGCTCCAGGTGGGCCCCGGCGTCTTCGTGCCCCGCCCCGAGACCGAGTCGGTCGTCGGCTGGGCCATAGACGCCGTACGGGCCATGGACGTCGTCGAACCCCTCATCGTCGACCTCTGCACCGGCTCCGGGGCCATCGCCCTCGCCCTCGCCCAGGAGGTGCCCCGCTCCCGGGTGCACGCCGTCGAGCTCGACGAGGGTGCCCTCGGCTGGGCCCGCAAGAACGTCGAGGGCTCCCGGGTGACCCTCCACCACGGCAACGCCCTGACCGCGCTGCCCGAGCTCGACGGCCAGGTCGACCTCGTCGTCAGCAACCCCCCGTACATCCCGCTCACCGAGTGGGAGTACGTCGCCCCCGAGGCCCGCGACCACGACCCCGAGCTCGCGCTCTTCTCCGGCGAGGACGGCCTCGACACCATTCGCGGCATCGAGCGCACCGCCCACCGGCTGCTGCGCCCGGGCGGCGTCGTCGTCATCGAGCACGCCGACACCCAGGGCGGCCAGGTGCCGTGGATCTTCACCGAGGAGCGGGGCTGGGCGGACGCCGCCGACCACCCGGACCTGAACAACCGCCCCCGCTTCGCCACCGCGCGAAAGGCGATGCCGTGAGCACGGCACATCAGACATTCGCCCCGTACGAGGAGGTCCGTTAATGGCACGGCGATACGACTGCAGCGACGCGACCGACCGCAAGACCGGTCTGCGCGAGGCCGTCGCCGCGGTCCGCCGCGGTGAGCTGGTCGTGCTGCCCACCGACACCGTGTACGGCATCGGTGCGGACGCCTTCAGCCGGGACGCCGTCGGCGACCTCCTGGAGGCCAAGGGCCGCGGCAGGGGCATGCCCTCGCCCGTCCTGGTCGGCTCCCCGAACACCCTGCACGGCCTGGTCACGGACTTCTCCGAGCAGGCGTGGGAGCTCGTCGACGCCTTCTGGCCCGGCGCGCTCACCCTCGTCGCCAACCACCAGCCCTCGCTCACCTGGGACCTGGGGGAGACCCACGGCACCGTCGCCGTCCGGATGCCGCTGCACCCGGTGGCCATCGAGCTGCTCACCGAGTTCGGCCCGATGGCCGTCTCCAGCGCCAACCTCACGGGCCACCCGGCGCCGCAGACCTGTGACGCCGCCCAGGAGATGCTCGGCGACTCCGTCTCCGTCTACCTCGACGGCGGCACCACCCCCGCCGACGTGCCCTCCTCCATCGTGGACGTCACCGGCAAGGTGCCCGTCCTGCTGCGCGCCGGTGCCGTCAGCGCCGAGCAGCTCCGCGAGGTAGTGCCCGACCTCGAGGTGGCGAATTGATCGCCCCGCAGGGGCGTGGCATAGCGGGACCGGACACGGACAGTTCCACCGACACCTTCCGCATCCTCCACGTCAGCACCGGCAACGTCTGCCGCTCGCCCATCACCGAGCGGCTGACCCGCCATGCCCTCACCGACCGCCTCGGCGACCCCCTCACGGGCGGCCTGGTGGTGGAGAGCGCCGGCACCTGGGGCCACGAAGGCGCCCCGATGGAGGCGCACGCCGCCACCGTCCTGGCCGACCTCGGCGCGGACCCGCAGGGCTTCATCGGCCGGGAGCTCCTCGACGAGCACGTCATCCGCGCTGACCTGGTCCTGACCGCCACCCGCGACCACCGCGCCCAGGTCATCTCCATGGGCCACTCGGCGGGCCTGCGCACGTTCACGCTCAAGGAGTTCACCCGGCTGGTACGGGCCATAGACCACGCGACCCTCCCGGACCCCGAGCAGGCCGGCGGGGTGGTCGACCGCGCCCGCGCCCTGGTGCAGGCCGCGGCCGCGCTCCGCGGCTGGCTGCTCGCCCCGAACGCGGAGGCCGACGAGGTCCACGACCCCTACGGCGCCCCGATCACCTTCTTCCGCTCGATCGGCGACGAGATCAACCAGGCGCTCGATCCGGTCGTCACCGCCCTCACCGGGGTCCCCACCAGGACCTGAACACCTGCGACCGCACGGTTACGGGCCTACATTGGGGACACCACCCCTTGAGAGGTCCGGAGCGAGCGCCATGCCGGTCACCGCAACCCCTCCCCACACCCACTGGGGCCCCGACTTCGCCGCGCTGCGCCGCGCGGACCCGGAGCTGGCGGGCCTGGTCCTCGCCGAGCTGGAGCGCCAGTCCACCGGGCTCCAGCTCATCGCCGCCGAGAACTTCACCTCGCCCGCGGTCCTCGCCGCGCTGGGCTCGCCGCTCGCCAACAAGTACGCCGAGGGCTATCCGGGCGCCCGCCACCACGGTGGCTGCGAGTTCGTCGATCTGGCCGAGCGCATCGCCGTCGACCGGGCCAAGGCCCTGTTCGGCGCCGAGCACGCCAATGTCCAGCCGCACTCCGGCTCCTCCGCGGTGCTCGCGGCTTACGCGGCGCTGCTGCGGCCGGGGGACACCGTGCTGGCCATGGGCCTGCCGCAGGGCGGCCACCTCACCCACGGGTCGCCGTCGAACTTCTCGGGCCGCTGGTTCGACTTCGTCGGCTACGGGGTGTGCCGGGACACCGGGCTCATCGACTACGCGCAGGTGCGCGCCCTCGCCAGGAAGCACCGCCCGCAGGCGCTGGTGTGCGGCTCGATCTCCTATCCCCGCCACCCCGACTACGCCGCCTTCCGTGACATCGCGGACGAGGTGGGGGCGTATCTCATCGCGGACGCCGCCCACCCGATCGGGCTGATCGCCGGGGGCGCGGCGCCCAGCCCCCTCCCGTACGCGGACGTGGTGTGCGCGACCACCCACAAGGTGCTGCGCGGGCCGCGCGGCGGGCTGATCCTGTGCGGGGCGCGGCTGGCGGGCCGGATCGACCGGGCGGTGTTCCCGTTCACCCAGGGCGGCGCGCAGATGCACACCGTCGCGGCGAAGGCGGTCGCGTTCGGCGAGGCCGCCACGCCGGCGTTCACCGCCTACGCGCACCAGGTCGTCGCCAACGCCCGGGTCCTCGCGGCCGCGCTGGCCGCCGAGGGCCTGACGGTGACCACGGGCGGCACGGACACGCACCTGATCACGGCCGAGGTCACGGACTTCGCCATGGACGCGGCGACGGCCCGGGCCGCCCTCGCGGCCTGCGGCATCGTCCTGGACACCTGCGGCCTGCCGCGGGCCGGCGGCGGCGTGGTGCACGGCCTGCGGCTGGGCACCGCGGCGGCCACCACGCAGGGCATGGGGGAGGCCGAGATGGTGCGGATCGCCGGGCTGGCGGCGGCCGCGCTGCGCGAGGGCGCCACGGAGCCGGGGCTCCGCGAGATCCGCTCGGCGGTCCGGGAACTGGTGAGCGCGTTCCCGCCGTATCCGGCTCAGCCCGCCTCTTGACGTTCTTTCCGGTTCTCCGGTGCGGAAGAAGTGCTTTCCGCTGTCGTGGAGAAGGTGCGGAAACAGGGCCGCGAGATGCGGCAGAGCATTGTTTCGCACATGATCAATTCATCGTACATGCATGTATTCGTCAAGGAATTTCGGGCCGCCGCCGGGGAGGCTTGGCCGGTCCGGTGCCGTGCATTTCGGTCTTTTCCCCCAGAGGGTGCCGTTCGTCCCGTTGCCCGCTCGGCGCGGGGCGGGGGAGCGGGCGCGACGAGCGCGGCGCCGGGCCGCCGCCGGGGCGCGAGCCGCCGTCACCTGCGCGTCCTCGGGCACCCGGGGCCTCCGCGTACCGTGGAGCGGTGCCCTAAGGTATGGGTCTCACACTCCCGCGAGCCATCTGGGGAATAGGTGCGTGAATATCTGCTGACGCTGTGCGTCACCGCGGCGGTCACCTATCTGCTGACAGGGCCGGTGCGGAAGTTCGCGATCGTGGCCGGCGCGATGCCGGAGATCCGCGCGCGCGACGTGCACCGCGAACCGACGCCACGGCTCGGCGGTATCGCCATGTTCGGCGGGCTGTGCGCGGGCCTGCTGGTGGCCGCGCACCTGTCGAACCTCGGCAAGGTCTTCGAGGGCAACGAACCCAGAGCCCTGCTCTCCGGCGCGGGCCTGATCTGGATCCTCGGCGTGCTGGACGACAAGTGGGGCGTGGACGCCCTGGTCAAGCTCGGCGGGCAGATGATCGCCGCCGGTGTGATGGTGCTCCAGGGCCTGACGATCCTGTGGATCCCGGTCCCCGGCTTCGGCACGGTCTCCCTGACGTCCATGCAGGGCACCCTGCTGACCGTCGCGCTCGTCGTGATCACCATCAACGCGGTGAACTTCGTCGACGGGCTCGACGGGCTGGCCTCCGGCATGGTCTGCATCGCCGCCGCGGCCTTCTTCCTCTACGCCTACCGGCTGTGGTTCGGGCACAACGTGGAGGCGGCCGCGCCCGCGACGCTGTTCGCCGTGGTCCTGATGGGCATGTGCCTGGGCTTCCTGCCGCACAACATGCACCCCGCCCGGATCTTCATGGGCGACTCCGGCTCGATGCTCATCGGCCTGGTGCTCGCCGCGGGAGCCATCTCCATCACCGGCCAGGTCGACCCGGACCTGCTCCACCAGGAGGTCGGCGGCGAGCGGCAGACCGTGCAGACGATGGTGCCGGTCTACATCCCGCTGCTGCTGCCGCTCACCGTCATCGCGGTGCCGGTCGCCGACCTGCTGCTCGCGATCGTCCGGCGGACCTGGAACGGCCAGTCGCCGTTCGCCGCGGACCGAGGGCACCTGCACCACCGGCTGCTGGAGCTCGGGCACTCGCACAGCCGGGCCGTGCTGATCATGTACTTCTGGTCGGCGCTCATCGGCTTCGGCACCGTCGCCTACTCCGTGCACTCGGCGAGCGTCTGGATCGTGCTGCTGATCGTCGCGCTGAGCGCGGTCGGCCTGGTCCTGCTGCTGCTGCCCCGCTTCAAGCCCCGGGCGCCCCGCTGGGCCGAGGCGTTCGTGCCGCCCCGCTACCGCCGCAAGGGGGTGCCGGCCGTGGCCCCCGGAGCCGCGGACGCCGCAGGTCTGCACGGCGCGACCGCCGTGAGCGGGACCGCCGAGGAGGAGCGCGAGGTGGTGCCGGCCGGGCTGCACGGAGCGACAGCCATCGGCGACCGGTCACGTTTCAGCCACTCAAGGAAGATCAGCAGCCATCATTAGCCCTCGCTGATTCGGCCTAGGGGCCACCGGAAGCAGTGGCTCCTATCAGGGAACGAGGGTCCTGTCAGCCCGCTGACGTGCAGATTGACCCTTCCGTGTGACTTGCAGCACACTTTGTAGGTAAAGACCTCATCAAATAGTTTGTGATACCGTTCACGAAACCCGGTGCTGAAGCCGAAGGACCGTAGTGCGCGGCCCTTCGTCGCGAGTCACGTCTCACTTCCCGGGGATACGCTCGTTCACGACGAATCGTTGCTTCCGACCGATCGCCGGAGAATCCCTTCATGCAGTCCAACGACGCTCGAACGCTTCTGCAGTGCGCCGTCCCGACCGCCATCACCGGTGTTGTCGCTGTCGCTCTCGGCTTTGTGCTCGTCGGCGGCGAAGGGGGAATCGGCGCAGCGGTCGGTACGACCGTCGCCGCCGCGAACATGGGCCTGGGCCTCTTCGTGCTGCAACGCACGGCGAAGTCCTATCCGGGCATCTTCCAGTCGATGGGACTCGCGCTCTTCGTGACGCAGTTCCTCCTGCTCGCGGTGCTGCTCGCGGTCCTCAAGGACACGACGCTCTTCAACACCCGCGCCTTCGCCTTCGCGCTGCTCGCCGCCACCCTTGTCTGGGTCGCGGCGCAGACCCGTGCGCACATGAAGGAAAAGATCTTGTACGTGAATCCCGAGTCCGCCGACGCGCAAAAGTCGGCGTCCGCCGGGTCTCCGTCATGAGCGGTAGGGGCGGGATAAGTCGCCGCGCGCTCACCTGCTATCGTCCGGTGCCATCTGAGGTGCAGCGAACGCAGGTAGCCGGATCCCCGGTTCACACGGGAGAGAACCGGCCGTCGGCGCGGCTGACGCCCTCGATGTCTTCCGGCCACTGGCCGACCTGCCACACCCCCATTCGCAAGACCAGTCCAGTGCCGTTCCGTGGCTGCGTGCCGCGCCGACACAACGAGGTTGCCGTACCTATGCGCCACGCTGAAGGAGCTCGCGGTGAGTGCTGACCAGATGCTCGCCTTCGAGACCGATTGCCACATCTTCGATGGGTGCGGCTTCCCGACCCCAGGGCTCCACTCTTTCGTTTTCGAACCACTGTTCACCGTGGCCGGATACGAGATCAACAAGCCGATGCTGCTGGCCGTGCTGAGCACCGTCGTCATCATCGGCTTCTTCTGGGCGGCCTTCGGCAAGGCCAAGGTGGTGCCCGGCAAGCTCCAGATGGTGGGCGAGGCGGGCTACGACTTCGTCCGTCGGGGCATCGTCTACGAGGCGCTCGGGAAGAAGGAGGGCGACAAGTACGTCCCCCTCATGGTCTCCCTGTTCTTCTTCGTATGGATCATGAACCTCTGGTCGGTCATTCCGGTCGCCCAGTTCCCGGTGACGTCGATCATCGCGTTCCCGGTGGGTCTGGCCCTGATCGTCTACGTCCTGTGGATGTTCCTGACGTTCAAGAAGCACGGCTTCGTCGGCGGCCTGAAGAACATCACCGGCTATGACAAGTCCCTGGGCTGGGTCCTGCCGCTGGTCATGCTGCTGGAGTTCTTCTCCAACGTGTTCGTGCGGCCGTTCACCCACGCGGTCCGGCTCTTCGCCAACATGTTCGCAGGCCACGTCCTGCTCCTCATCTTCACGATCGCCAGCTGGTACCTGCTGAACGGCATCGGCATCGCCTACGCGAGTGTCTCGTTCGTGATGGTCATCCTGCTGACGGCCTTCGAGCTGTTCATCCAGGCCCTTCAGGCTTACGTCTTCGTGCTCCTGGCCTGCAGCTACATTCAGGGCGCTCTCGCCGAGCACCACTGAGCGGTCCCTCCCCCAAGAACCCATAGACGTCCGGTGGCCAACCCCCACCGGTCCGTGAAAGAGAAGGAAGAAACGGCATGTCTGCTGCTCTCCAGACCCTCGCCGAAGGCGTCTCCATCAAGGGCAACCTCGGTGCCATCGGCTACGGCCTCGCGGCCATCGGCCCCGGCGTCGGCGTCGGCATCATCTTCGGTAACGGCACCCAGGCGCTGGCCCGTCAGCCCGAGGCTGCCGGCCTGATCCGCGCCAACCAGATCCTGGGCTTCGTCTTCTGTGAGGCGCTCGCCCTCATCGGCCTCGTCATGGGCTTCGTCTACCCGAGCTAATCGGTAGACGGCCACCACCTAAGCGACGAAAGGCACTGATGTGATCGCCCTGGCAGCAACGCTGGCGGCCGAGGACCGGGAGCCCCCGATCCTTCCGCCGATTCCGGAGCTTGTCATCGGCGTTCTCGCCTTCTTCATCGTCCTCGTATTCCTGGGCAAGAAGCTCCTCCCGAACATCAACAAGGTTCTGGACGAGCGCCGGGAGGCCATCGAGGGCGGCATGGAGAAGGCCGAGGCCGCCCAGGCCGAGGCCCAGCAGGTACTCGAGGACTACCGGGCGCAGCTCGCCGACGCCCGCCACGAGGCCGCGCGGATGCGCCAGGAGGCGCAGGAGCAGGGTGTCGCGGTGATCGCCGAGATGCGGTCCGAGGGACAGCGTCAGCGCGAGGAGATCATCGCCGCCGGCCACACCCAGGTCGAGGCCGACCGCAAGTCCGCCGCGGCGTCGCTGCGCCAGGACGTGGGCAAGCTCGCCTCCGACCTGGCCGGCCGCATCGTCCGCGAGTCCCTCGCGGACGGCGCCCGGCAGAGCCGCACCATCGACCGCTTCCTCGACGAGCTCGAGGCCAAGGCGGCCGACGCGACGAAGGCTGAGGTCACCCGATGAGTGGAGCGAGCCGGGAGGCGCTGGCCTCCGCACGTGAGAGCCTCGACGCGCTGGCGGACAACACGTCCGTGGACGCGGCGAAGCTCGCCGACGAGCTTGCCGCGGTCACGGCGCTGCTCGACCGCGAGGTGTCGCTGCGTCGGGTCCTGACCGACCCGGCGCAGGGTGGCGAGGCCAAGGCCGAGCTGGCCCGGCGGCTGCTCGGCGGGCAGGTGAGCGGCGAGTCCGCCGACCTGCTGGCCGGGATGGTCCGCGCCCGCTGGTCGCGTTCGCGCGACCTCGTGGACGCGGTCGAGGAGCTGGCCGCCGGCGCAGACCTCATCGCCGCCGAGCGAGCCGGTGTCCTGGACGACGTCGAGGACGAGCTGTTCCGCTTCGGCCGGATCGTCGCCTCGGACGCGGCCCTGCGCGCCGCGCTGACCGACAAGGTCGCCGACCGCACGGCCAAGGCCGCGCTGGTGCGCGAGCTGCTGGGCGGCCGGGCCAACCCGGTCACCGAGCGTCTCGTGGTCCGTCTGGTGTCCGCGCCGCGGGGACGTAGCCTGGAAGCGGGGCTCAACGCCCTCTCCAAGCTGGCCGCCGACCGCCGGGAACGGATGGTCGCGGTGGTCACGTCCGCGGTGCCGATGAGCGACGCCCAGAAGCAGCGTCTCGGTGACGCGCTCGCCCGGATGTACGGGCGGCGTGTCCACATCAACCTGGACGTCGACCCCGAGGTTCTCGGCGGTGTCCAGGTGCGGATCGGTGACGAGGCCATCAACGGAAGCATCGCGGACCGTCTCGCCGAGGCGGACCGCCGGATGGCCGGCTGACCAGCCACCAACTCAAGAGCATGACTGACGGCCCGAGTTGGGCCGACGGTGTCCTTCCGGGGGCCCGCGGTGAACGCCGCGGGAACACGGCCCCGGAAGAAGAAATACTTCGGGCCCAACAAGGAGAGCAGGGAACCCAGATGGCGGAGCTCACGATCCGGCCGGAGGAGATCCGGGACGCGCTGGAGAACTTTGTCCAGGCGTACAAGCCGGACGCGGCCTCGCGCGAGGAGGTCGGTACGGTCAGCGTTGCCGGCGACGGCATCGCTAAGGTCGAGGGTCTTCCCTCGGCCATGGCGAACGAGCTGCTGCGGTTCGAGGACGGAACCCTCGGTCTCGCCCTCAACCTCGAGGAGCGCGAGATCGGTGCCGTTGTCCTCGGCGAGTTCAGCGGCATCGAGGAGGGCCAGCCGGTGCAGCGCACCGGTGAGGTGCTCTCCGTCGCGGTCGGCGAGGGCTACCTCGGCCGCGTCGTCGACCCGCTGGGCAACCCGATCGACGGCCTCGGCGAGATCGCGACCGATGGTCGCCGCGCCCTGGAGCTGCAGGCTCCGGGCGTCATGGTCCGCAAGTCGGTGCACGAGCCGATGCAGACCGGCCTCAAGGCCGTCGACGCGATGGTGCCGATCGGCCGTGGCCAGCGTCAGCTGATCATCGGCGACCGCCAGACCGGTAAGACCGCGCTGGCCGTCGACACGATCATCAACCAGCGCGACAACTGGCGCTCCGGCGACCCGAAGAAGCAGGTCCGCTGCATCTACGTCGCCATCGGCCAGAAGGGCTCCACCATCGCGTCCGTGCGTGGCGCCCTGGAGGAGGCCGGCGCCCTGGAGTACACGACGATCGTCGCGGCTCCGGCGTCCGACCCGGCCGGCTTCAAGTACCTCGCCCCGTACACCGGCTCGGCCATCGGCCAGCACTGGATGTACCAGGGCAAGCACGTCCTGATCGTCTTCGACGACCTGTCGAAGCAGGCCGACGCCTACCGCGCCGTGTCCCTGCTGCTGCGCCGCCCGCCGGGTCGTGAGGCCTACCCGGGTGACGTCTTCTACCTGCACTCGCGTCTGCTGGAGCGCTGCGCCAAGCTCTCCGACGACATGGGCGCCGGTTCGATGACGGGTCTGCCGATCGTCGAGACCAAGGCGAACGACGTGTCGGCGTTCATCCCGACCAACGTCATCTCCATCACCGACGGCCAGTGCTTCCTGGAGTCCGACCTGTTCAACGCGGGCCAGCGCCCGGCGCTGAACGTCGGTATCTCGGTCTCCCGCGTCGGTGGCTCCGCCCAGCACAAGGCCATGAAGCAGGTCTCCGGCCGACTCCGTGTCGACCTCGCCCAGTACCGCGAGCTGGAGGCGTTCGCCGCCTTCGGTTCCGACCTGGACGCGGCCTCGAAGTCGCAGCTGGAGCGCGGCAAGCGCATGGTCGAGCTGCTCAAGCAGGGTCAGTACGCCCCGTACTCCGTCGAGAACCAGGTCGTCTCCGTCTGGGCCGGCACCACCGGCCGCATGGACGACGTGCCGGTCGAGGACATCCAGCGCTTCGAGCGCGAGATGCTCGACTACCTGGGCCGCGAGCACAAGGGCCTGATGACCAGCATCGTCGAGGGCGGCAAGATGTCCGACGACACCCTCCAGGCGCTCGCCGACGCCATCGCCACCTTCAAGAAGCAGTTCGAGACCTCGGACGGCAAGCTTCTCGGTGACGACGCCACGGCCGGCTCCGCGAAGTGACGACGACGGAAGGGACCTGATCCATGGGAGCCCAGCTCCGGGTCTACAAGCGTCGCATCCGCTCCGTCACCGCGACCAAGAAGATCACCAAGGCGATGGAGATGATCGCCGCCTCGCGCATCGTCAAGGCGCAGCGCCAGGTGGCGGCATCTTCGCCGTACGCGAGTGAGCTCACTCGCGCGGTGACGGCGGTGGCTACCGGCTCGAACACCAAGCACCCGCTGACCACTGAGGTCGAGACTCCGGTCCGGGCCGCGGTCCTGCTCGTCACGAGCGACCGCGGTCTGGCCGGCGGCTACTCCTCCAACGCCATCAAGGCCGCGGACAAGCTCACCGAGCGCCTGCGCGCGGAGGGCAAGGACGTCGTCACGTACATCATCGGCCGCAAGGGCGTGGCGTACTACGGCTTCCGGGAGCGCCCGGTGGTGGAGTCGTGGACCGGCTTCACCGACAGCCCGACCTACGCGGACGCCAAGAAGGTCGCGGCCCCGCTGATCGAGGCCGTCAAGCTGGACACGGCCGAGGGCGGCGTGGACGAGCTGCACATCGTCTTCACCGAGTTCGTCTCGATGATGACGCAGTCGCCGGTCGAGAAGCGGCTGCTGCCGCTGAGCCTCGAGAAGACGGCGGAGGCCGAGGAGGCCGCGAAGGGCAAGATCCTTCCGCTCTTCGACTTCGAGCCGTCGGCGGAGGACGTCCTTGACGCACTGCTGCCGCGGTACGTCGAGAGCCGGATCTACAACGCGCTGCTGCAGTCGGCTGCTTCCGAGCACGCCGCCCGCCGCCGTGCGATGAAGTCGGCGACCGACAACGCCGGCGAACTCATCAAGTCGCTGTCGCGGCTTGCCAACGCGGCCCGCCAGGCCGAAATCACCCAGGAAATCAGCGAGATCGTCGGTGGCTCCAGTGCCCTGGCCGACGCTAACGCGGGGAGTGACTGACCACTATGACCACGACTGTTGAAACCGCCACGGCCACCGGCCGCGTCGCGCGGGTCATCGGCCCGGTCGTCGACGTGGAGTTCCCCGTCGACGCGATGCCGGAGATCTACAACGCGCTGCACGTCCAGGTCGCCGACCCGGCCGAGGACGGCAAGCTCAAGACGCTGACCCTCGAGGTCGCGCAGCACCTGGGCGAGGGCCTGGTCCGCGCCATCTCGATGCAGCCCACCGACGGCCTGGTCCGCCAGGCCGCCGTCACCGACACGGGCGCGGGCATCACCGTCCCCGTCGGTGACATCACCAAGGGCAAGGTGTTCAACACCCTTGGTGAGATCCTGAACAAGCCGGAGGCCGAGTCCGAGGTCACCGAGCGCTGGGCGATCCACCGCAAGGCGCCGAGCTTCGACCAGCTCGAGTCGAAGACCGAGATGTTCGAGACCGGCGTCAAGGTCATCGACCTGCTGACCCCGTACGTCAAGGGCGGCAAGATCGGTCTGTTCGGTGGTGCCGGTGTCGGCAAGACCGTGCTGATCCAGGAAATGATCTACCGCGTGGCCAACAACCACGACGGTGTGTCGGTGTTCGCCGGTGTCGGTGAGCGCACTCGTGAGGGCAACGACCTCATCGAGGAAATGACCGACTCGGGCGTCATCGACAAGACGGCGCTCGTCTTCGGCCAGATGGACGAGCCCCCGGGCACCCGTCTGCGCGTCGCCCTGGCCGGTCTGACCATGGCGGAGTACTTCCGCGATGTGCAGAAGCAGGACGTCCTCTTCTTCATCGACAACATCTTCCGGTACACCCAGGCCGGTTCCGAGGTGTCCACCCTGCTCGGCCGCATGCCGTCCGCGGTGGGTTACCAGCCGAACCTGGCGGACGAGATGGGCCTCCTCCAGGAGCGCATCACCTCGACCCGTGGCCACTCGATCACGTCGATGCAGGCGATCTACGTCCCCGCGGACGACCTGACCGACCCGGCCCCGGCCACGACCTTCGCGCACCTCGACGCGACGACCGTGCTGTCCCGTCCGATCTCGGAGAAGGGCATCTACCCGGCGGTCGACCCGCTGGACTCGACGTCCCGCATCCTGGACCCGCGGTACATCGCCAAGGAGCACTACGACGCCGCGATGCGCGTCAAGACGATCCTCCAGAAGTACAAGGATCTTCAGGACATCATCGCGATCCTCGGTATCGACGAGCTGGGCGAGGAGGACAAGCTCGTTGTCCACCGTGCCCGTCGCGTCGAGCGCTTCCTGTCGCAGAACACCCACGTGGCGAAGCAGTTCACCGGTGTGGACGGTTCGGACGTGTCGCTGGACGAGTCGATCACCGCGTTCAACGCGATCTGCGACGGCGACTACGACCACTTCCCCGAGCAGGCGTTCTTCATGTGCGGTGGCATCGAGGACCTGAAGGCCAACGCCAAGGAGCTGGGCGTCTCCTAAGGCCCCGTGCCTTGCGGCCGGGGGTGGGGCGCTCCCGCCCCCGGCCGTCACGTCCCCTATTCTTTGACCCAACACCTGCCGGTCCCGGCGGGTGTCAGACCCGAGGAGCCACGTTGGCTGCTGAGCTGCACGTCGAGCTGGTCGCGGCGGACCGAAGCGTCTGGTCCGGCGAGGCCACGCTGGTCATCGCGCGTACCACATCGGGTGACATCGGCGTCATGCCCGGCCACCAGCCGCTGCTCGGTGTGCTGGAGTCCGGCCCGGTGACCATCAAGACCTCCGGCGGCACCGTCGTCGCCGCGGTGCACGGTGGATTCATCTCGTTCGCGGACGACAAGCTCTCGCTCGTCGCCGAGATCGCCGAGCTCGCGGACGAGATCGATGTCCAGCGTGCCGAGCGGGCGCTGGAGCGCGCGAAGTCGGAGGCCGACGCGGCCGCCGAGCGTCGCGCGGATGTCCGGCTGCGTGCGGTCACGGGCGTTCACTAGCCCGCGACCCACGAAGATCGTCCCTCAGCCGCGGACCGCACTGGAGCACTCCAGGGCGGGCCGCGGCTGAGGCAATACAGGTGCGGTTGCTCTAGATGATGCGAGGAGGTCGGTGGAGATGTTCCTCGCTCTGCTCGTGAGCGGCATCGTCGTCCTGCTGGTGCTGGTGGGACTCTTCGTCTTCGGGCTGCGCAGGCGGCTGATCCAGCGGTCCGGCGGGACCTTCGACTGCAGTCTGCGCTGGAACGTGCCCGAGCCGGACCCGGAACAGGAGCTCGCCCCGGACGGCAAGGGGTGGGTGTACGGCGTCGCCCGCTACAACAGTGACCGGATCGAGTGGTTCCGGGTCTTCTCGTACGCGTACCGGCCGCGCCGGCTGCTGGAGCGCTCGTCCATCGAGGTGATCGAGCGGCGGCCGCCGATGGGCGACGAGGAGCTGGCCCTGCTGTCCGACGCGGTCGTCCTGGTCTGCGCGCACCAGGGGACGCGCCTGGAGCTGGCCATGAGCGAGGATGCCCTCACGGGCTTCCTGGCGTGGCTGGAGGCGGCACCGCCTGGGCAGCGTGTGAATGTGGCTTAGCTTCGTGGGGCCTCAAACGCCGGCCGGGCTGTATGTCAGCCCGGCCGGCGTTTTGTGTGCGGTATCTATCGCAGACCGTTCTCGACGGCAGTCATCAGCGTCCCACTGTCACCCGACATCTCCCAGATCATGACGCCGCCCAGCTTCCGGCTCTTGAGCCAGGCCGTCTTCTTGCCGATGGACCAGGCGTCGTCGAAGGTCCACCACTGCCCGTTCTCGCCGGTGTACCCGTAGGTGGCCACCGACTCCTCGTCGTGGTGGACGGTGAGGTTCGGAACGGCCGCGAGCAGGTTGTCGTAGCCGCGGGTGCCGGACTCCTCGGGGAACTGGCCGGGGGCCGCGCCGTTCGCCTTCTGCCACTCGCCGCGCGCGCCGCCGTCGGCGACCTGCTGCCAGCCGCGCCCGTAGAAGGCGAGGCCGAGGACGACCTTGCGCGGGTCGACACCCGCGTCCAGGTACGCCCGGACGGTGGACTCGACGCTGAACTTCGTGGGGTAGGGGTCCTGGGCGTCGGTGTAGAGGTTGCCCTGGTGGCCCGTCCGGTTCGGCTCCCAGCTGTTGTCGCTGCCGGAGCCGTGGAAGTCGTAGCCCTGGACGTTGGCGAAGTCCATGTAGTCGAAGACGCTGGGCGTGCCGTCCTTGGTGGTGATGTCCCAGCCGGCTTCGATCTTGCCGGGGTCGGCCGGGGTGAAGGCCGTGAGCAGGTACTTCCGGCCCGTGGTGGAGCTCAGCGCGTCGAGCTGCCGGCGGAACTCCGCGAACAGCAGGGTGTTGTTCGCCTTGTCGTCCTTCGAGATGTGGTTGCCCGCGTGGCCCTCGGAGCCCGGCCACTCCCAGTCGAGGTCGAAGCCGTCGAAGATCCCGGCCGCGGCGCCGGGGCCGCCCCGCCCGCCCGCGGAGGGGAGGTTGCCCTTGATGTACATGTCGACGCAGGACTTGACGAACTTCTGCCGGGAGGCGTCGGTCTTGGCGACGTCGGAGAAGTACTTGCTGTAGGTCCAGCCGCCGATGGACATGTTGACCTTGAGGCCGGGGTGCTTGGCCTTGAGCTTCTTCAGCTGGTTGAAGTTGCCGGCCAGCGGCTGGTTCCAGGTGTCGCCCACGCCGTCGACGGACTCGCCGGCGGAGAAGCCCTTCTCGTAGTCGGCCCAGGAGTCGCCCGCGCCGTCACCCTGGTTGGGGTCCTGCGGATTGGGGCTGGTGGCCTTGGTGACCCCGTTGAGGCAGGTGAGATTGGTGGGGTCGATGTTGGAGAAGGAGTAGTTGATGTGGGTGAGTCTGGCGGCGGCGCCGGTGTTCTCCAGTGACTTCACGGTGTAGCCGCGCCCGTAGATGCCCCACTGCACGAAGTAGCCGACCTTCGCGTAGCCCGTGGGCTGCTCACCGCCCCCGGTGGTCCGGACGGTCAGCGGGCCGCTCGCCTTGCCCGTCTGATCGGCGGTGTCGCGCGCGACGACGGTGTAGGTGTAGTCGGTGCCGGGGGTCAGCCCGGTGTCCGTCCAGGCCAGCTTGGCCACCGTCGCGGCCTTCACCGTGCCGCGGAAGATGTCGTAGTTCTTGATCCCCTTGTCGTCGGTGGCCGCGGTCCACTTCAGGGCCACGGAGGTGTCGCCGACGGCGGTCGTCTGGGGAGTGCCGGGCGCGGACGGCGGCCGGTCCGTGCCGCCGCCCGAGGCGGTGCGCAGGGTGACGGCCGGGCTCGCCGGGCCCGTCTGCCCCTGGGTGTCGCGGGCGACGACCTTGTAGGTGTACTCGGTGTCGGCCGTCAGGCCGGTGTCGGTGAAGGACGGGGTCGAGACCGTGCCGACGACGGTCTCACCGCGGTAGACGTCGTAGTTCTTGATGCCCTGGTCGTCGGTGGCGGCCGCCCAGCTCAGCGCGATGCTGTCCTCGGTCACCCCGGTGGAGGCGGGCTGACCGGGGGCGCTGGGCGGGGTGTCGGCCGGGGAGCCGTCACAGGGGCCGCCGTCGAGCCGGCAGCCGGCGGGGTCGCCGTTGCCGGAGGCGACGAAGCCGAAGCTCACGCTGGCGCCGGGGGCGATGGTGCCGTTGTACTCGCGGTTCTTGGCCGTGTGGTGGGAGCCCGAGCTGGTGATCAGGGCGTCCCAGTAGGCGCCGACGGTGGTGGTGGCGGGGAAGTCCCACTCCACGGTCCAGGCGCTGATGGGGGTGGTGCCGGTGTTGCGGACCGTCCACTCCGCCTGGAAGCCGGTGCCCCAGTCGGAGGTCTTGGCGAACGTGGCCGTCGCCGAGGCGGCGGAGGCCGCCGCGGGCGCGGCCGGTGAGGGGGTGGCGAGGCCGACGAGCGCGGCGGCCGGAAGCAGCAGGGCGGTCAGGGCCGCCAGCGCTGCGGACCATGGGCCGGGTAAGCGACATCTGGTGCTACGTGCGTCTCCTGTGCTCAAGGGTGCTCCTCGAGTAGGTCCGGCGGGTGGGGGACCGTTCTTGGGGACCTGTACGCGACCCGGTGGGTGTGCGGTATCCGGTCACACGCATCCCGGGTGTGCAGGGGAGACTAAAAAGGTCCGTACCAACGGTCAAGAGGTCTGGACCAACCCCAGTTCCTGTGCCAGCACCGCCGCCTGCACCCTGCTGCGCAGCTCCAGCTTCCCCAGCAACCGGCTGACATGTGTCTTGACCGTCGCCTCCGCCATCCGCAGCCGCCCGCCGATCTCCGCGTTCGACAGACCCTCGCCCAGGCACACCAGCACCTCGCGCTCCCGGCGCGTCAGCGCGTCCAGGACCTCCGGGCCGGGCCCGCCCGCCGGGCGCACGGGCGTGGGGCGGGCGAACTCCGAGATCAGCCGGCGGGTCACGGCCGGGGCGATCAGCCCCTCGCCGCGCGCGACCGTCCGCACCGCTTCGACCAGGTCGGCCGCCTCGCTGTCCTTGAGCAGGAACCCCGCCGCCCCCGCGCGCAGCGAACCGAAGACGTACTCGTCGAGGTCGAAGGTGGTCAGCACGAGGACGTCCGCGAGCTCCTCGCCGACGATCAGCCGGGTGGCGGACACCCCGTCCAGACGCGGCATCTGCACGTCCATCAGCACCAGATCCGGCCGCAGCTCGCGGGCCAGCCGCACGGCCTCCTCGCCGTCCCCGGCCTCCCCGACGACCTCGATGCCCGGCGCCGAGCGCAGGATGAGCACCAGCCCGGACCGTACGGCGGCCTGGTCCTCGGCCACCACCACGCGGATCTCTGCCGTCACGGCTTTCCTCTGCCTTCCTCCGGTACGGGCAGTACGGCCCGTACGCGCCATCGCTTGCCGTCCGGGCCGTCGACCGGCCCGGCCTCCCACTCCCCGTCGAGCAGCGCGACCCGCTCGCCCATGCCGACGAGGCCCGCCCCGGAGCCCGGCGCCCGGGGCACCGGACCCGCGCCGACCGCGCTCGTCACCTCGACCACCAGCGGCCGCCCGGCCCGGAAGTCCAGCCGCACGGCCACCTCACCCGGCGCCGCGTGCTTGACGGCGTTGGTCAGCGACTCCTGCACGATGCGGTAGGCCGCGAGCTCCACCGGCGCCGGCAGCGGCTCCGGCCCCCGCTCGTCGCACAGGACGAAGGTGAAGCGGTCGTCGCTGACGGCGGTCCGCGCCCGGTCGAGCAGCGCGTCGACGCCGTCCAGCCGGGGCGTGGCCGCGGGCTCCTCGTCGCCGCCGGCCTGCCGCAGCAGGCCGATGAGCCGGCGCATTTCGGCCAGCCCCTGCACGCTGTTCTCCCGGATGACGGTCAGCGCCTGCGTGGACGCCTTCGGCTCGTCTATCGACAGGGCGGCCGTGGAGTGGATGGCGATGGCCGACAGGTTGTTGGCGACCATGTCGTGCAGTTCCCGCGCCATCCGGGCGCGCTCCGCGCCGACGGCCTGCCGGCGGTCCAGCTCCGCCAGCAGCGCCGTCCGCTCGGCCTCCAGCCGGGCCGCCCGGGCCGCGTCCCGGTGCCGGCGGATGCCCAGGCCCGTCCAGGTCGGGGTGATGATGAGCGCCGCGACGCCGAAGCCGAGGAGCAGCGCCTCCGGCTCGCGGATGAGCGCCACGGCCAGCAGCGTCACCAGCACGCTGAGGACCTCGCAGATGCGCGGGAGCCGCCAGGCGACGGACGCCCGCCCGTACAGCACCGCCGCGTACAGCAGGTCCGTGTACATGGCGATCGTCGCGATGAGCGAGCCCGCGCAGACGTCGGCGGCGATGGTGACCGTGCCGATGGCCAGGGCCGTGAGCGGGGCGTTGCGCCGCAGCAGCTCGGCGCCGCACATCACGGCCAGCGCGACCAGGGTCAGCCACTTCGGCACCCCGATCAGTGGCGGGTTGTTGCGCAGTCCCAGGAACCACAGGAGCAGGCCGCCGAGCAGCCCGGTGGCCGCGATGAGCACGGCGTCGCGGTCGGGGCGGCGGGGGAGGCGGACCTGCATGGGTCCATCACAGCACGTGGGCGCGGGCCCGGGTGTCCCCGGCGGGGACCGTCGGCCCGGCGCGCGCTACATCGAAGGATGCAGTCGGGGATCGTCGCCCCAGACGACGAAACCGGCCACGGCGGCGGCGAGTCTGGAAGTGGTCCCGGACGAGGGGCGGTGAGGAAAGGAGAGACCCGTGATCGTCGCACTGATCATCATCTGCGAGGTGGGCTTCTGGGTGCTGCTGGCGGGCGGTCTGAGCCTGCGCTACCTGGCGAAGATGCCACGGGCCGGCGCCGCCGTGCTGCTGCTGGAGCCCGTGCTGGAGCTGGTGCTGCTCGTCGCCACCGCGATCGACCTGAAGAACGGCGCACAGGCGGACTGGAAGCACGGCCTCGCGGCGGTCTACATCGGGTACTCCGTCGGCCTCGGCCACTCCACCGTCAAGTGGATCGACCAGCGCTTCGCCCACCGCTTCGCGGGCGGCCCCCCGCCGGTGCTGCCGCCGAAGTACGGCATGGCGCGCACCCTCCACGAGTGGAAGACGGCGGGGAAGTGGATCCTGGCCGCGTGCGTCGCCATGGGCCTGCTGCAGGCGGCCGTCTGGTACGTCGGTGACAGCGGCGACACCAGCACGCTGCACGGCTGGCAGACGAAGATGCTGTACGTGATCGGCATCAACGTGATCATCGCGCTGAGCTACACGATCTGGCCGAAGCAGCCGAAGGGCGGCGCCGGCTCCCGCGACCACGACCGCGACGACGAGCGGAGCACGCGCCCGTTCGAGAAGCTCTGACGCCCCGTGAGCGTGACCCCCGAGCCCGGCCGGGCTCGGGGGCCGGCGTTTTCAGCGCTCGCCGCCGGGCACCCACAGGATGTCGCCGAGCTCCTTGTTGGCCGTCCGCGCCAAGATGAACAGCAGGTCCGACAGGCGGTTCAGATACGTCGCCGTGAGCGGGTTCATGATGTCGGCGTGGAGTTCCAGCGCCGCCCACGTGGACCGCTCCGCGCGGCGCACGACCGTGCACGCCTGGTGCAGGAGGGCCGCGCCGGGCGTGCCGCCGGGGAGGATGAAGCTGCGGAGCTTCTCCAGGTCCTCCAGGAAGCGGTCGCAGTCCGCCTCCAGCTTGTCGATGTAGGACTGCTCGACGCGCAGCGGCGGGTACTTGGGGTTCTCGGTGACGGGCGTGGCCAGATCCGCGCCCACGTCGAAGAGATCGTTCTGGATGCGCACGAGGACCTTGACGACCTCCTCCGGCAGCTGCCCGAGCGCGATGGCCACACCGATCGCGGCATTGGCCTCGTTGGCGTCGGCGTAGGCGGCGATCCGGGTGTCGGTCTTCACCGTGCGGCTCATGTCGCCGAGAGCGGTGGTGCCGGTGTCACCGGTGCGGGTGTAGATGCGCGTCAGATTGACCATGGGGACGAGCCTAGGCGCTCCGCCGGGAGGCGGGCGCGCCATCTGCGGCTACGTGGGGGCTGGTCGCGCGACTCCCCGCGCCCCTGCGGGGCACGGCTGTCACGCAGTCCTGTGATCCACGAGGCTGGAGGGGCTCAACTGGCCAGTGGGGTCCGGTCGGTGAGGTGTCCGGTGTGATGTCCGTCATTTGGGACGTGACGCGCATCTCTTCCTGCCCAACGGCGCCCCGGCGGGCGCTAAGGTCCGGCCGAGAGCCGTATGTGAACAGGTGTGAGCACAGGGAGTAAGGGGACAGCCGTGGCCAAGAAGCTCGCCGTCATCGGGGCCGGACTGATGGGCTCGGGGATCGCGCAGGTCTCCGCCCAGGCCGGTTGGGACGTCGTGCTGCGGGACGTCACCGACGCGGCGCTGCGGCGCGGCACGGACGGCATCCGGGCCTCGTACGACAAGTTCGTCTCCAAGGGCAAGCTCGACGCCGACGCGGCCGGGCAGGCGCTCGCCCGGATCACCACCACCACCGACCTCGACGCGGCGGCCGACGCCGACATCGTCGTCGAAGCCGTCTTCGAGGACATCGACACCAAGCGGGACATCTTCCGCACCCTGGACGGCCTGGTGAAGGACGGGACGGTCCTCGCCTCCAACACCTCCGCCATCCCGATCACCAAGATCGCGGCCGCCACCCGGCGCCCGGAGCGGGTCGTCGGCACCCACTTCTTCTCGCCGGTGCCGATGATGCAGCTTTGCGAGCTCGTCCGGGGGTACAAGACCAGCGACGAAACTCTTGCCACCGCGCGGGAGTTCGCCGAAGGCATCGGCAAGACCTGCATCGTCGTCAACCGCGACGTGGCCGGCTTTGTCACGACCCGCCTCATCGCGGCCCTGGTCGCCGAGGCGGCGAAGCTCCAGGAGTCCGGGGTGGCCAGCGCCGAGGACATCGACACCGCCTGCAAGCTGGGCTTCGGTCACGCGATGGGGCCGCTGGCCACCCTCGATCTGACCGGTGTCGACATCCTGCTGCACGCCATGGACAACATCTACGCCGAGTGCAAGGACGAGAAGTTCGCCGCTCCGGAGGTCCTGCGCCGCATGGTCGACGCGGGGGACCTCGGCCGCAAGAGCGGTCAGGGCTTCTACCAGCACTGACCAGCGAGCCGCTAGCTGGTTCACCCGCCAGGGTGAATTAGGTATCGGTTGGCCAACAAGCGGCAACTTTGTCGTGTGAGAGGCAGTCAGTTCTTTAGAACCTCATTTCACCCCCATCTCGCCACTCCCGGGAGCGCATATGCACATCAAGGGCGACCACGCCGAGCTGGTCGTCGGGGGTCGCCTCGACGTCCGTAGTGCGGCGGACGCCCGTACGGTGCTGCACTCCGCGCTCGACGGAGGCCGGGGCGATCTGGTACTCGACCTCACCGCGCTGGACTCCTGGGACGCCACCGGGCTCGGCGTCATCATGGGCGCCCACCGCCGCGCCGGGCGCACCGGCCGGCGGCTGGTGCTGCGGGGCGTCCCCGCGCAGATGCAGCGGCTGCTCGTCGCCACCCGGCTGCACCGCATCCTCGCCATCGAGGGCGGCATCGAGGCCGAGTCCCTGCCGCGGGTGTGATCGAAAGACACCTGAGGCCCGGGTGTCACGGGCGGTGACCCGCCCGGTTTGTCCGGTCGATTCTCATGAGACTGTGACATGCCCCGGGCAGCAGGCCCCCCACGGGTTCATGGATACTGTCCGGAGGTCTGAGGTTCGGTATTCCCGGCGCACAAGGCCGCAGCACCACGCCCACCGCGGGCACCGGACCCGAAGCGCCGGCCGGGAACCTCCCGGCTGAGGGGTGCAGGGATGCGGACAGGCCGGGAGGGCACGACGGCACGCCACGCATTTGGGGGGCTTTGACCATGGACCCGACGAACCGGCCCGAGGAGTTCGGCGACGACGGCCCGGAGGCCGTCGCGGCGAGCGCTCCGGGGCACGAGGCGGCGGACCGGGACGCGGCGGGCCACGGCCCCGCGCTCGCCCGGGTCGTCCATGTCGTCGCGGGCGACTACGTCCTCACCGTCAACCCCGTCGACGGCTGCGAGATCGAGCCCTGCCTGCCCGGCGAGCGCCCCGGGCGCCCCGGCCGGCACGGCCCCGACGAGCGCGCCGAGCTGCTCCGGGCCGCCGCACCGCCGCCCCCCGCCCGCCGGATCGGCCCCGAGCTGCCGCTGCTGGAGCGCCAGGAGGAGCGTGAGCGCCTCTCCCGGCTGCTCTCCCGCGGCCGCTCCGTGCGCGTCACCGGCCCCTCCGGCTCGGGCCGCACCGTGCTGCTGGACGCCGTCGCCGCGGACTGCGCGAACCTGGCGCCCGACGGCGTCGTCCGCCTCAGCGGCCACCACCGCACCACCACCGACCTGCTCTACGAGCTGTTCGCCGCCGTCCACGACGCCCCGCTGCACCGCCCGGACCGGGCCGGGCTGCTGGCGGCCGTCCACGAGATCGGCGCGGTCGTCGTCCTGGACGACCTCGAATTCGGCGGCAGCGCGCTCGACGAGCTCCTCGACGCCACCCCCGAGTGCGCCTTCCTGCTCGCGGCCACGCCCGACGTCGCCGCGCCGTCCCCGGACTCACACCTCGAAGAGGTGTTCCTCGGCGGGCTCGACCGCACCGGCTGCCTGGAACTGCTGGAACACGCCGTGGACCGGCCGCTCACCGACGAGGAAGCCGACTGGGCGGCGGACCTGTGGTTCGAGTCCGAGGGCCTGCCCCTGCGGTTCGTCCAGGCCGGGGCGCTGCTGCGGCAGCGCGACGAGATGAGCGCCGACCCCGCCGCGGTCGACGAGTTCGGCGTCTTCGCCGAGCGGCCCTACGTCGCCGCCGCCGAGGCCGCCGCGGCGGAGGGCGACGACTCCACCGCCGCCGGCGCCCGGAACGGCATCCCGCTGCCCGCCCTCTCCACCGCCGCGGCCCCCGCCGCGCTGCTCGCCTCCTGGCTGAGCGACGCCGCCCGCGACACCCTCGCCATCGCCATCGCCCTCGGCGGCGAGGTCCCGCACCAGGCGCACCTGCCGGCCCTCGTCGGGGACACCCACGCGGACGCCGCCGTCGGCGAGCTGCTCGCCTGCGGGCTGATCACCCCCACCGGCGCGCACTACCGCCTCGCCGCGGGAGTCGCCGACCAGCTGACCGCCCAGGGGTACGGGACGGACGCCGCCGAGCGCGCCCACACCGCCGCCCAGCACTACGCGTGGTGGGCCGGGCACCCGTCCGTGGCGCCCGAGCGCGCCGCCGCCGAGGCCGACGCGATCCTCGCCGCCATGGGCGTGCTGATCGCCGACGGCGACGCCGGTCAGGCCGCCGCCGCGGTGCTGCTCGCCCGCACGGCGGCACCCGCGTTCGCCGCGGCGCTGCACTGGAGCGCGTGGGAGCGCAGCCTGCGGCACGGCCAGGCGGCCGCCCGGCGGGCGGGCGAAGTCGGTGAAGAAGCGTATTTCCACCACGAGTTGGGCGTCCTGGCGCTCTGCACCGGCAACCTCGACCGGGCCCGGGCCGAGCTGGAGGCGTCGATCGGCATGCGCGGCGTGCTGGCCGACAAGCGCGGTGCCATAGCGGGCCGCAGGGCGCTCGCGCTGGTCGCCGACCGCGCCGCCCTGGCCGCGGGCGGGCCCGTGGTGCCCCCCGGCGTGTCCCGGGCCGAGCGCGGCCCCGTGCCGCCGCCCGTCCCGCCGGTCGCCCCGCCCGCCGCTCCCCACGGCCGGACGCCCGCGGGTGAGGAGGTCCCGGACGCGCGCCGGGAGGAGTCGGCCACCCCGCCGGCGGTGCCGTCTCCGTTCGCCGCGCCCCGCCCGGAAGGCGTCTCGACGACGGTGGTCACCCGGCTCGCCGACGGCAGTGCCGCACCCCGGCAGGCGTGGGCACGCAAGATGATGCTCGGCGGCACCCGGCGCAACCTGGCCGCGGCCGGGGCGGGCGCCCTGCTCGCCGCGGTCCTCGGCACCGTCGTGACGCTCGGGGCCACGTCCGGCGGCCACGACGGCAAGTCCTCCGACGGGGTGTCCCCGGAGCAGTCCGCGTCGCAGCAGGACGACGACAAGGGCCTCAACGCCGACGAGCCGGCCCGGGGCGGTGCGGGGCACCCCCAGGTGCCGGGCCGTCCCGGCAAGCCCGGCCAGTCGGCCGGCCCGGGCGCCTCCGGCAGCCCCTCGCCCGGCGCGTCGGGCAGCGCCTCGCCGAGCGGCGCCCCCAGCAGCGGCCGGCCGTCCGGCGCGCCGTCCTCCCCGGGCGGCTCCTCGCCCAGCCCCTCGCGCTCCTCCGGCGGCGGCGAGCCGTCCCGGTCGACGCAGCCGTCGCCGAGCCGCAGCAGCGGTGGCGGCGTCCCGTCGCCCAGCAAGTCCGCGGAGCCCCCGACGACCCCGTCCCAGCCGGCGTCGGGCGGCAGCTCGAACGCGGCGAGCGGCCCGGCGACGGGCGGCAAGCCGTCGGATACGGGCACGCCGGTGGCCTAGCGGCCGGGCCGTGGGGGTGCACCACCGCTGCGCGGCGGTGTCCTCAAAAGCCGGACGGGCTGGTCCAAGGCCCCCATGGCCCCGTTCGCGGGCAGGTGCCGCATCAGCCGCCCCCGG
>NZ_JBEYZW010000022.1:0-97021 GCF_040646215.1 Streptomyces sp. NPDC046215
TGCAGCCACACCTTGCGGCCGCGGTCCGGCGCGGCCTCGACCGGGGCGTCGGTGCGCAGGGCGATGAGCTCGGTGACCTCCGCCTGCGGCAACCACGCCGACGAGGTATCAAGGAGCCTTGGGGCCCGTACCACCGTCCTTGCCATCCTTCTCGGCGAGACGGTCGATGGCGTCCTTGGCCTTGCCGGTGCCCGACTGGATCTGGCTGCTGTACTTGCCCTTGGTCTTCTCGTCGACGACCTTGGCGGCCTTCTCGAGCCCCTGCTCGATCTTGTCCCCGTGCTGCTGCGCCAGGTCGCCGACCTTTGCCTTCGCAGGGGCGAGCTTGGCCTTGAGATTGTCCAACAGGCCCATGGCGCCTTCCCTCGTCTTTCTTGGTTCAGTACTTACTTACGGGCGCCCTCACCGGCCTCGCTGTCGGCCGCCTTCTCCGCGGACTGCTGCTTGGGAATCTCTACTCCCTCGCCCGCCGCGGCCTCCGCCTCGGCCTCGCCGGACTTCTCCGGCTCCGCCTCGGCGGCCTCGGTGGTCCCGGCGTCGTCGGCCGATTCCGCCGTCAGAGTGGCTGTCGCCGCCTCTTCCGTTGACGCTTCGGCCTTCTTACGGCGGAACTTTGAAAACACGCCCATATCTACTCCATTTACCTTACTGGTGTGAGCGAAATCCCGCGTCGTCCGGTGCGTCGTGTTGCGCCGTTCCCGGACACCGACCGTGAACCGGCTCTCGGAACCTCGCAACAGGCAACGAAACCGGCAGCGTCGCGTCACGTCGCTCGTTCGAGGGTCATGGCAAAGGTTTGCGAGACTGATCCGGTGAAAAACCCGGTGAAAAACGCAGTTCCCGCCCCGCGGGTCATCGCCGTCGTCGGCCCCACGGCGGCGGGCAAGTCCGACCTCGGCGTCGCCCTCGCCCAGCACCTGGGCGGCGAGGTCGTCAACGCCGACTCCATGCAGCTCTACCGGGGCATGGACATCGGCACCGCCAAGCTGACGCCCGAGGAGCGGCAGGGCGTGCCGCACCGCCTCCTCGACATCTGGGACGTCAAGGAGGCCGCGAGCGTCGCCGAGTACCAGCGCCTGGCCCGCGCCGAGATCGACCGGCTGCTCGCCGAGGGCCGCACCCCCGTGCTCGTCGGGGGCTCCGGGCTCTACATCAAGGGCACGATCGACGCGCTCGACTTCCCCGGTACCGACCCGGCCGTGCGGGGGCGCCTGGAGGAGGAGCTGGCCGAGCACGGCCCGGGCGTCCTGCACGCCCGGCTGGCCGCCGCCGACCCGGCCGCCGGCCGGGCCATCCTGCCGGGCAACGGACGCCGGATCGTCCGCGCCCTGGAGGTCATCGAGCTCACCGGCCGGCCCTTCACGGCCAACCTCCCCGGCGAAGAGCCCGTGTACGACGCGCTGCAGATCGGCGTCGACGTCGAACGCCCCGAGCTCGACGAGCGCATCACCGCGCGGGTGGACCGCATGTGGGAGGCCGGGCTCGTCGACGAGGTGCGCGCGCTGGAGCGCGAGGGCCTGCGCGAGGGCCGCACCGCGTCACGCGCGCTCGGCTACCAGCAGGTGCTCTCCTTCCTCGCGGGGGAGTGCACCGAGGAGGAGGCCCGCACCGAGACCGTGCGGGCCACCAAGCGGTTCGCGCGGCGGCAGGACTCGTGGTTCCGGCGGGATTCCCGGGTCCACTGGCTCAGCGGCGCGGCCGACCGGAGGGCGGAACTCCGCGGAAGTGCGCTGGCGTTGCTCGAACGGGCGGTCACAGCCTGATCACGTGATGGCATCGGGAAGCTATGCACGCCATTCCGGCATGCGTGAGCGTGCCATCATCAGGTTTCGATCGAGCCGTGAAGTCCGAGTTGGGAGGGCGCGTGGCGATGGAGGCCGGCCCTCGTGACAGACCGCAGCAGCCGCCGCAGAGCGAGCCGGAATCGCTGACTCCGGATGGCCTCGAGGACAGCGCGCCCGACGACGACACCGCGGCCGGCACCACCGCGCCCGCCTCGTTCCGCGAGCTGCGCCCTCCGCGCAGGCTGCGCGCCTGGCAGATCGCTCCCATCGTCGCCCTGGCCGCGACGGGCTCGCTGATGTTCGCCTTCCCGCTCGCCTTCGAGTTCGGCGACGGCGGGCCGGTCGTCGCCATGCTGGGGCTGCTCATCAGCTGCTGCGCCGCCGGCTGGGGCGTGACGGCCGCCCGCCGGGTCGGCTACACCTGGCCCGGGCTGCCGCCCCGGGGCTCCGGCAGCCGACCGGACTGGCGCTACGTCGCCCTGTACACCGCCGCGGTCGCCGTGGTGGTCGTGCTCGCCGTCTGGCGGGTGGCCCGCCTGCGCTAGGGCGCGTCCGGCGGCCTTCGCGGACTGCCGCCGCCCGGCACCACGGGGCACCTCCCGGCGGCAGCCGGGGGAGCGCCTGGTCGGGCCCGCGCGAGGGGCGCCCCCCCGCCTTGTGAGCGCCCGCACCGGACGCCGCTCGCGGGCCGGGGCTCACCAAGGGGCTGTCAGCGGTGCCCCGTACCATCGAACCGTGAGCACAGCACAGATCGCCTTCCTCAAGGGTCACGGCACCGAGAACGACTTCGTGATCATCCCCGACCACGAGGGGCGCATCGAGCTGTCCCCGGCCGCAGTCGCCCGCCTGTGCGACCGCCGCGCCGGCCTCGGCGCCGACGGAGTGCTGCGGGTCGTGCGGTCCGCCGCCCACCCCGAGGCGCGCGCGATGGCCGGTGAGGCCGAGTGGTTCATGGACTACCGCAACAGCGACGGCACCGTCGCCGAGATGTGCGGCAACGGCGTCCGCGTCTTCGCCCGGTACCTCCAGCGGGCGGGCCTCGCCGAAGCCGGCGATCTGGTGATCGCCACCCGCGCCGGGGTCCGGCGCGTCCACATCGCCAAGGAGAGCGCGGGCGGCGGCGTCACCGTCTCCATGGGCAGGGCGCAACTGCCCGCCGGGGACGTCACCGTCACGGTCGGCTCCCGCGTCTGGCCCGCCCGCAACGTCAACATGGGCAATCCCCACGCCGTCTCTTTCGTGGACGACCTCGCCGACGCCGGCCATCTGTACGAGGCCCCCGCTGTCGCCCCCGCCGCCGCGTACCCCGACGGCACCAACGTCGAATTCGTCGTCGACCGCGGGCCGCGCCACGTGGAGATGCGGGTGCACGAGCGCGGGTCCGGCGAGACGCGCTCCTGCGGCACGGGCGCCTGCGCGGTGATGGTCGCGGCAGCCCGCCGTGACGGCCTCGACCCCGCGGTCACCGGGCTCCCCGTCACCTACACCGTGGACGTCCCCGGCGGCCGCCTGGTGATCGGCGAGAGCCCGGACGGAACGATCGAGATGACCGGCCCCGCGGTGATCGTCGCGGAGGGCGTGTTCGACGCGTCGTGGCTGGACACGGTCCTTCTCTGACCCCCGGGTGACCCTCGCGCATTACCCCGGTCCGGCCCGTTCGCCGAACTCCTGGCTGTGTGGCTCGCTCGAATGGGTGATCCGTTTCACTCTGGGCGAGAGCGGGTGAGCAGCGCGTGATGGGCTCGGTAGCATCAAGCACCGGTCCGGAGGCGCGAGCCGACCGCCGGTCGACGCTGCCGGAGGTGCCCATGAGCGCAGAGGCCACGAACGAAGGTGTTCCCGGCCGCTGGCGCGGCCGAGCCCGCATCGACCTGAGACGCCTGGGCCGCGCGGCCCTCAGCGGATCGGGGGCGCGCGGCCGGCTCCCGGACGCCATCGACCACGTGGCCAAGGTCCACCGCGGCCACCACCCCGGCGCGGATCTCGACATCCTGCGCAGGGCCTATCTGCTCGCCGAGTCCTCGCACCGCGGGCAGACGCGCAAAAGCGGCGAGCCCTACATCACCCACCCGCTGGCCGTGACGCTGATCCTCGCCGAACTGGGCGCCGAGACGACGACGCTGACGGCCTCTCTCCTCCACGACACCGTCGAGGACACCGAGGTGACCCTCGATCAGGTGCGCAGGGAGTTCGGCGAGGAGATCCGCTTCCTCGTCGACGGCGTCACCAAGCTGGAGAAGGTCGACTACGGCGCCGCCGCCGAGCCGGAGACGTTCCGCAAGATGCTCGTCGCCACCGGCAACGACGTGCGGGTGATGTCCATCAAGCTCGCCGACCGGCTGCACAACATGCGCACGCTCGGGGTCATGCGCCCCGAGAAGCAGGTGCGGATCGCCAAGGTCACCCGCGACGTGCTGATCCCGCTCGCCGAGCGGCTGGGAGTGCAGGCCCTCAAGACCGAACTGGAGGATCTGGTCTTCGCGATCCTCCACCCCGAGGAATACGCCCGCACCCGTGAGCTCGTCCTCGCGCACGCGGGCCGGCCCGACCCCCTGCAGGCGACCGCCGGGCGCATGCGGGCGGTGCTGCGGGAAGCGGGCATCGCCGCCGACGTGCTCGTGCGCTCCCGGCACTTCGTCTCCGTCCACCGGGTGCGGCTCCAGCGGGGCGGAGTGACCGGCTCCGATCTGGGCCGGCTGCTCGTCCTCGTTGCGGAGGACGCCGACTGCTACGCGGTCCTCGGCGAGCTGCACACCTGCTTCACCCCGTTCATCTCGGAGTTCAAGGACTTCATCGCCGTACCGAAATTCAACCTCTACCAGTCGCTGCACACCGCCGTGGCGGGTCCCACCGGCGAGGCCGCGCAGGTCCTCATCCGCACCCATCAGATGCACCGCGTCGCCGAGGCGGGCGTCATCGCCCTCGGCAACCCGTACGCGGCGCCTGAGACTCCGGACGCGGCGGACGGCGAGCGCGTGGACCCCACCCGCCCCGGCTGGCTCTCCCGGCTGCTGGAGTGGCAGCGGGCCACACCCGACCCCGACACCTTCTGGACCTCCCTCCGCGACGAGCTGGCCCAGGACCGCGAGGTCACCGTCTTCCGCGCCGACGGGGGGACGCTCGGCCTGCCGGCGGGCGCGAGCTGTGTCGACGCCGCCTACGCGCTGCACGGGGACGGCGCCCACGGCTGCATCGGCGCCCGGGTCAACGGCCGGCTGGCGACCCTCAGCACGGTCCTCAGCGACGGCGACACCCTGCAACTGCTGATGTCCCGCGACGCCGTCTCCGGGCCGTCCCCCGACTGGCTCGACCACGCCCGCACGCCCGCGGCCCGCATCGCCATCGAGCGCTGGCTGGCCACCCACCCGGCACCGGACCCGGCCGTGCCGCCGGTGCCCCTGGGCCCCGGGCGCCCGTGTCCGCCGCCCCGGGCCACCGCCCCCGCCGCGGGCCGGCCCGTGGCCGTCACGACCGGAGGCGCGGAGCTGGCCGCGGCGAGCGTGCGGCTGGCGGGCTGCTGTACCCCCGTCCCACCCGACGAGGTCACCGGGTTCGCCGTGCGCGGGGGCACGGTGACCGTCCACCGGGCGCAATGCCCGGCGGTGGACCGCATGGTCACCTCGGGGCGCGAGCCGGTGGGCGTGCGCTGGAGCAGTCCGGAAGGCGCCTGCGACTACCGGGTCACGCTCTTCGCGGAGTCCTTCAGCAGGCCGCACCTGCTCGCCGACCTCACCGAGGCCATCGCCGCGGAGGGCGCGGCGGTCATCTCCGCGGCGGTCGAGCCCCCGCACGAGCAGCGGGTGCGCCACACGTACACCCTCCAGCTCGCCGACGCCGCCCGGCTACCGGAGCTGATGCGGGCGATGCGGCGGGTCCCCGGGGTCTACGACGTCGACCGGGCGGGGCGCGCGGTCGCCGGCGCACCCCTGTGAGCGCGCCGCGGGCGTGAGGCTCGTACATCCGCCCGAAACGCTCGTACGGGTGGGGTGGCGTCGTGCCGCCGACGGTGGGGGCACCCGCGCTGATAGCGGTGGACGCATGCCGCACACATCCGGGAGACGCTCCCCGAAGGCCCGGTGCTCCGCACGCCGCCGGGTCGCCCTCACCGCAGCCGCCACGGCCCTTCTCGTGGGTGCCGCGGCCCCGCCGGCCGCCACTCCGCAGGGGATCGGTGACCGCCTCTTCCCGGACCTCGGCAACCCCGGCTACGACGTCTCCGCCTACGACATCACGTTCACCTATCACGGCAACGACAAGCCGCTCGATGCCGTCACCACCGTGGAGGCCGAGGCCACCACCTGGCTGGAACGCTTCAATCTGGACTTCTCCGGCGGCACGGTCCGCTCGGTCCGCGTCAACGGGCTGCCCGCGGAGTTCACCCCGGTCAAGGAGGACCTGTCCGTCACCCCGGCCGTGCCCCTGCCGGCCCACGGCCGGTTCACCGTCACCGTGCACCACACCAGCGACCCGCGCGGGAAGGGCGGCGGCTGGGTGCCCACGAGCGACGGCCTGGCCATGGCGAACCAGGCCGACGCCGCCCACCGGGTCTTCCCCGGCAACGACCACCCGGCGGACAAGGCCCGCTTCACCTTCCGCGTCACCGCGCCCAAGGAGCTGACCGTGGTGGCCAACGGGCTGCCCGAGGGCCGGGTCACCCGGGGCGCCGCCACCACGTGGACGTACCGGAGCAGGCATCCCATGGCCACCGAACTCGCCCAGGTCTCCATCGGCCGCTCCGCCGTCCTCCGCCGCACCGGGCCGCACGGCCTGCCCCTGCGCGACGTGGTGCCCGCGGCGGACCGCGAGGCCCTGGAGAAGTGGGCGGCGAAGACGCCCGGCCAGATCAGCTGGATGGAGAAGAGGGTCGGCCGCTACCCCTTCGAGACCTACGGGATGCTGCTGGCCGACGCCTCCACCGGCTTCGAACTGGAGACGCAGACGCTCTCCCTCTTCGAGCGCGACCTGTTCGCCCGGACCGACATGCCCGCCTGGTACCTCGAATCGATCATGGTGCACGAGCTCGCCCACCAGTGGTTCGGCGACAGCGTCAGTCCCCGCACCTGGTCCGACCTCTGGCTCAACGAGGGCCACGCCAGCTGGTACGAGGCGAAGTACGCGGCGGAGCGCAGCGGCAAGAGCTTCGACGCCCGCATGCGCTTCGCCTACGAGCACTCCGACGAGTGGCGCGCCGACGGCGGCCCGCCGGCCGCACCGAAGCCGCCCGACCCCGGCCGGAAGATCAGCATCTTCCGGCCCGTCGTCTACGACGGCAGCGCGCTGGTGCTCTACGCCCTGCAGCAGAAGATCGGGGCGCCCGCGTTCGAGCGGCTGGAGCGCGAGTGGGTCACGGCCCACCGCGACGCGACGGCCACCACCGCGGACTTCACCGCGCTCGCCTCCCGGATCGCCGGCCGGGACCTGACGGGCTTCCTGCACGGCTGGCTGTACGAGCCCACGACCCCGCCCATGCCCGGCCGGCCCGACTGGAAGGCCGCACGGAAACCCGCGTGACGCTCCGGCGGCGGCGTGGGACCATCGACGGGTCGGCACGGGCGCCCCGCCCCGGGAATCTCCGGGGCCCCCGGCGCGTTGTCGACGGTGCGGCCCCTCTGACGGGGCCGGCACCTCCCAACGACGCAAAGGATCAAATGACCTCCTCTTCTTCCCTTCCCCAGGACCGGCAGAGCCTCCCGGAGAGCCTTCGGGCCGACGCCCTGATGGAAGAGGACGTCGCCTGGAGCCACGAGATCGACGGAGAGCGCGACGGCGACCAGTACGACCGCTCCGAGCGCGCGGCCCTGCGCCGTGTCGCGGGTCTCTCCACCGAGCTGGAGGACGTCACCGAGGTCGAGTACCGGCAGCTGCGCCTGGAGCGCGTGGTGCTGGTCGGCGTCTGGACGTCCGGCACGGCCCAGGACGCGGAGAACTCCCTCGCGGAGCTCGCCGCGCTCGCCGAGACCGCGGGCGCCCTGGTGCTCGACGGAGTCGTCCAGCGCCGCGACAAGCCCGACCCGGCCACCTTCATCGGCTCCGGCAAGGCGCGCGAGCTTCGGGACATCGTCCTGGAGAGCGGCGCCGACACCGTCGTCTGCGACGGCGAGCTCAGCCCCGGCCAGCTCATCGCCCTCGAAGACGTCGTCAAGGTGAAGGTGGTCGACCGGACCGCCCTCATCCTGGACATCTTCGCTCAGCACGCCAAGTCCCGAGAGGGCAAGGCGCAGGTCGCGCTCGCGCAGATGCAGTACATGCTGCCGCGCCTGCGTGGCTGGGGTGCCTCGCTGTCCCGGCAGATGGGTGGCGGCGGCGGTGGCGGCATGGCCACCCGTGGCCCCGGTGAGACCAAGATCGAAACGGACCGGCGCCGCATTCGCGAGAAGATGGCGAAGATGCGCCGGGAGATCGCGGAGATGAAGACCGGGCGCGACATCAAGCGCCAGGAACGCCGGCGGAACAAGGTGCCCTCGGTCGCCATCGCCGGGTACACCAACGCCGGCAAGTCCTCCCTGCTCAACCGCCTCACGGGCGCGGGCGTGCTGGTGGAGAACTCCCTGTTCGCCACCCTCGACCCCACCGTCCGCCGGGCCGAGACGCCCAGCGGGCGGCTCTACACCCTGGCCGACACCGTCGGCTTCGTCCGGCACCTGCCGCACCACCTCGTCGAGGCGTTCCGCTCCACCATGGAGGAGGTCGGGGACTCCGACCTGATCCTGCACGTGGTCGACGGTTCGCACCCGGCGCCGGAGGAGCAGCTGGCCGCCGTGCGCGAGGTGATCCGCGAGGTCGGGGCGGTCGACGTCCCCGAGATCGTCGTGATCAACAAGGCGGACGCGGCCGATCCGCTCGTCCTGCAGCGGCTGCTGCGCGTCGAGAAGCACTCCCTGGCCGTCTCCGCGCGGTCCGGCGAGGGCATCGAGGAGCTCCTCGGCCTGATCGACGCCGAGCTGCCCCGTCCCGCCGTGGAGATCGAGGCGCTCGTGCCGTACACGCAGGGTGCCCTGGTCGCGCGGGCGCACGCCGACGGTGAGGTGCTCTCCGAGGAGCACACCCCGGAAGGCACGCTGATCAAGGCCCGCGTCCACGAGGAGCTCGCCGCCGAGCTCCAGCGGTACGTCCCCGCGGCCCGCGGCTGACCTCGGCCGCCCGCGGATGCGCGAAGGCCCGCCCCCGTCGTCGACGGGGGCGGGCCTTGTCCGTGCGGTCAGCGGTTGGCGAACTTCCGGCTGAGCGCGTCGTAGACGCCCTTCGCCTCCGGGCCGAGCCGCGGCCCGGCCAGCCAGGTGCTGTTGGACGGGCCGATGGAGGTGTTGGAGACCAGCACCGTCTTGCCGTCGCGCACGGCGAACCAGCCGCCGCCGGAGGAACCACCGGTCATCGTGCAGCCGATGCGGTACATCGTCGGCTGGGACGGCTCGATGGTCAGCCGGCCCGGCTTGTCGATGCAGTCGTACATCTTCTGCCCGTCGAAGGGCGGCGCGGCCGGGTAGCCCCAGGCGCCCATGGAGCGGATGGACTTCACCTGCGGGGCGTCGAAGTCCACGGTGAGGGCGTTGCCCACCGTCTCTTCGAGCGACTTGCCGGAGCCGGCCTCGGGCTTCACGTGCAGCACGGCGAAGTCGTACGGGGCGCCCGCGCCACCGGTCTCGGCGCCCTGCGAGATCCACTGCCCGGACGTCTGCGCCCAGTCCGCCCACCACATGCCGTACGGAGCGACGTCCTGCACCGGCGCGGTGTTGACCTGCGAGCCGGGCAGGCCCTTGTCGTTGTAGGAGGGCACGAAGGCGATGTTGCGGAACCAGCCGCCCTTCTTGCCCGAGTGCACGCAGTGGCCCGCGGTCCACACCATGTTGGACTTGCCGGGATGTGCCGGGTCCTTGACGACCGTCGCCGAGCACACCATGTGGCCCTGGGGGCTGTCGAAGAAGACCTTCCCGACCGGCGCCGCGTTCCGGTGGTACGGCAGGGCGACCGACTTGGCCTTGACGGGGCTCGGCTCGGGGTCGGTGATGCCCTGGTCGCCGGAGGCGCCGGGGGCCGAGCCGGCGGCACCCTGCGTGGCGAGCGTCTTGTCGCTGGAGCGCGCGTCCTTCATCATCTCGGGCTTCCAGTGGCCCTTGATGATCGGATTGACGAAGTCACGGGCCTCACGCAGCCACTGGTCCTTGTCCCAGTTCTTCCACTCCCCGTTCTTCCACTTCTCCAGGTCCTTGAGCGAGGCGGGGAGGTTCTTGGGGAGCTGGAGACCGTCTGCGCCCGACTGCGTGGCGGACGCGCTGGGCTGGTCGCCGCCCGCGGCCTTGTCCTCGGTGGGGCCGCACGCGGTGGCGGTCAGCGCCAGCGCGGCCGTCAGAGCGGCGGCGGCCAGCGCAGGCCGGCGGAAGGATGGCATGGAGTGGGTTCCCCCTGATCGATCTGAAGACGGGCTTGTGCCTGCTGAGCGCGCCTGCACGGGTACTGAAAGTTGTCATGCACCGCCCCGGCGAGGGGGCGGAGCCACACTATGCCGGTGAGAGGGGGGACGGCGGACGGAGGGTCCCCGGTTCCGCCGCAAGGATCTTGACGCCGGGCCGTGTTCCGCCGCTCCCGGCGTCGTTGGTACGTACGGGGGAGAACCGACCGGCGTTCAGCAGCAGGAGGTCCCAAAGCCGTGGCCGTGACCCAGCTCCCGCCGACGGCGCCGTCGTCAGCGGCTCACCAGGGCACCGTCCGGCGGCAGTCCGCACGGGAGCCCGCGGCCCGCGCCTACGCCCGCTCCCTCCCCGTCGTCCCCGTGCGCGCCCGGGGGCTGACCATCGAGGCCGCCGACGGCCGCCGCTACCTCGACTGCCTCTCGGGGGCCGGTTCGCTGGTCCTCGGCCACCATCACCCGGTCGTGCTCGAAGCCATCCGCGCCGCCCTTGACCCGGGCCCGGCACCGGGCGTGATCACACCGGTGCAGGACGCCTTCACCGACGAGCTGTTCGCCACGCTCCCCCGGGGGCTGGCCGATACCGCGCACGTCCGGTTCTGCGGTCCCGCCCACGCCGACGCGGTGGAGGCCGCCTTCCACCTCGTACGCACCGCGACGGGCCGTACGGGGCTGCTCGCCTTCACCGGTTCCGACCACCGCGCCCCCGGCACCCGCGTGACCCGCCTGCCCTACCCGCAGGACTACCGCTGCCCCTTCGGCGTCGGCGGCCGCCTCGGCGCGCAGCTGGCGGCCCGCTGGGCCGAGAGCCTCCTCGACGACGCCTGCGGCGGTGCCGGGGCCCCGGCCGGGATGGTCGTCGAGCCCGTGCAGGGCGAGGGCGGAGTGATCCCCGCGCCGGAGGACTGGCTGCGCCGGCTGCGCGCCCTCACCGAAGCACGGTCCGTCCCGCTCATCGCCGACGAACTGCAGACCGGCGTGGGCCGCACCGGGCGGTTCTGGGCCGTCGAACACAGTGGCATCGAGCCCGACGTCATGATCCTCTCCAAGGGGATGGGCGGCAGCCTCCCGCTCGCCGTGATCGTCCACCGCGAGGGGCTCGACGCCGGCCCGCCCGGCGACCGCGCGGGTGTCTCCCGGGGCAATCAGCTGGCCATGGCGGCCGGCGCCGCGACCCTGCGCCACGTCCGGGAGAACGGCCTCGCCGAGCGGGCCGCGCTGCTCGGCGAGCGCATGCTGCGCCACCTGCGACAGCTGGCGCGCGAGCACGACTGCGTGGGCGACGTGCGGGGCCTCGGCCTGATGATCGGCGTCGAGTTCGTCGATCCGGACGGCGACCCGGCGGGCAGGGGCGAGCCCCCGGACGCCCCTCCGGGCCCCCGGCCCCCCGCACCCGCCCTGGCCGCCGCCGTGCAGCAGGAGTGCCTGCGCCGCGGCCTGATCGTCGAGCCGGGCGGCCGCCACTCCTGCGTCGTCCGCCTCCTGCCGCCCCTGACCATCACCGACGAGCAGGCACACGCGATCCTCGACCGCTTCTCCGACGCCGTCTCCGCGGCCGCCCGGAAGCACAGCCGCCCCGCCACCCCCAGCACGCCGAAGGAGGCAGGCGCCGCGTCCCCGGCCTGACACCGCCGTGACCCGCGCGCCGTACCCCGCATGAACGCAGCCCTGTCCGGAACCGATGCGTCCGCCACCGGCCGGGAGCACGAGCCCGACCGGCCGCCGGCGGCCTCCCCGGTGCCGCGCCAAGGGGGCCGCGGCGGGAACCCGGCCGCCGGCCCGGCCGCCGACCCGCTGGAGCACCCCGACCCGGGCACCGCCGCGGACGCCGCCACCGTGGAGAACCTCCTGCGCTGCTGGATCCGCGAGAACGACCTCCCCCGCCCCGACGGCGACACCCTCCGGCTGCCCCTCGCCGCGAGCGGCACCGCCCTGCGCGTCCCCCTGCGCTACTGGTCCGCGGCCGGCTGGCACCGCCTGGGCGCACCCACCCTGGCCGGCGGCCCGCCGGACGCCCCCGCCGTCGACGCCGTGACCCTGGCCGCGCTCCTCGCCCGCGAAAGCGCCCACCGGGCCGCACGCGCGGGCCAGGGCCCCCTCGCCCCCGGCGCCGAGCTCGTCGGCAGGGTCGCGGACTCCGTCCGCCGCACGGCCCAGTTCCTGGCCGACCGCCGCGAACGGCCCGCCGACCCGGCCGGAACGGCTCTCTTCCTCTACGCCGAACAGTCCCTCCTGCTCGGCCACCCCCTCCACCCCGCGCCCAAGAGCCGCGAGGGCCTCTCCGACTCCGAGTCCCGCCGCTACTCCCCGGAGACGCGGGGCTCCTTCCCCCTGCAGTGGCTGGCCGTCCACCGGTCCCTGCTCGCCACCGACTCGGCCTGGACCGAGCGCGGCCGGGCCGTCGACGCCGCCACCCTGGCCGCCCGCCTCGCCGGCCCCGCCCTGCGGCTGCCCCCGGACACCGTCCCCCTGCCCCTGCACCCCTGGCAGGCGCGCGACATCCGCAGCCGCCCGGCCGTCGCCCGGCTCCTGGACGCCGGACTCCTCCAGGACCTCGGCCCGCTCGGCGACCCCTGGCACCCCACCTCCTCCGTACGCACCGTCCACCGCCCGGGCGCGCCCGCGATGCTGAAGCTCTCCTTGGGCCTGCACCTCACCAACTCCCGGCGGGAGAACCTCCGCAAGGAGCTGTGCCGCGGCGTCGAGGTGCACCGGCTGCTGCGCAGCGGCCTGGCCGAGCGGTGGCGGGCCGCCTGCCCCGGGGGCCTGGGTTTCGACATCGTCCGCGACCCCGCCTGGCTCGCGGTCGACGCACCCGACGGCACGCCGGTGACCGGGCTCGACGCCGTCATCCGGCACAACCCCTTCGGCCCCGGAGACGACGCCGCGTGCCTCGCGGGCCTGCTCTCGCCCCGCCCCTGGCAGCTCGGCGAAGAGCGGCACGGCCACCTCACCATGCGCTCCCGCCTCGCGGAGATCGTCACCCGCCTCGCCCTGCGCACCGGCCGCCCCGCCACGGCCGTCTCCGCCGAGTGGTTCCTGCGCTACCTGGAGGCCGTCGTCCGGCCCGTGCTCTGGCTCGACGGCGAGGCGGGCATCGCCCTGGAGGCCCACCAGCAGAACACTTTGGTCCTCCTGGACCGCGACGGCTGGCCGGCCGGCGGCCGCTTCCGCGACAACCAGGGCTACTACTTCCGGGAGTCCCACCGGGCAGCCCTGGACGCACGGCTCCCCGGAATCGGCGCGGAGAGCGGCACGTTCGTCACCGACCAGGTGGCCGACGAAAGGTTCGCCTACTACTTCGGCATCAACAACATCCTCGGTCTGATCGGCGCGTTCGGCGCACAGCGCCTGGCCGACGAGCGGATCCTGCTGGCCGCCCTGCGACGGTTCCTCCAGCGCGCCGCCACCCGCTCGACCCTTCCCGCCCACCTCCTCGGGGCATCCACCCTGCGGTGCAAGGCGAATCTGCTGACCAGGCTGCGCGGCCTCGACGAACTCGTCGGCCCGGTCGCCACCCAGTCCGTCTACGTCAGCATCGCCAACCCCCTTGCCCCACCAGCCGGATGACCGGCGGCCCTCCCTTCGCGGGGAGGGCGCCGCGGTGCCGCCCGCCGACCCGGAGGACACCCTCGAACTGGAGCTGCCCGGCGAACCCGCCGCGTTCGGCCCCCGGGAGTGGCCGGCGGCACCCGGCGGCACGGGCGGCCGCACGGCCGACGACCCGCTCGACGCCCTCGCCGACTGGGGCCCCGCCCGGACCGGGGCGGGCACCTTCCGGCTCCTCCCCGCCCGGCCCGAGTGCGATCTGACGCTCATCGCCCGCTGGATGAACGACCCCGCCGTCGACGCCTTCTGGGAGCTCGCCGGCCCCGAGGACGTCACTGCCGCCCACCTCCGCGCCCAGCTCGACGGCGACGGCCGCAGCGTCCCCTGCCTAGGCCTCCTCGACGACGTTCCGATGAGCTACTGGGAGGTCTACCGCGCGGACCTCGACCCCCTCGCCCGCCACTACCCGGCCAGGCCGCACGACACCGGGATCCACCTGCTGATCGGCAGGGTCGCCGACCGGGGCCGGGGCCTCGGCACCCGGCTGCTGCGCACCGTGGCGGACCTCATCCTGGACCACCGGCCCGCCTGCGCCCGTGTCGTCTCCGAGCCCGACCTGTGGAACGTCCCCTCCGTCGCGGCCTTCCTCGGCGCGGGCTTCCGGCTGTCCGCGGAGATCGAACTGCCGGGCAAGCGAGCGGCCCTGGTGATCCGCGACCGTGCGCTGCGCGGCGTCCTCTAGGGGCGCACGGGGTTCTCGATCCGCTGTACTTTCCGTGAGGGCTGCGGTGATGTCAGTGCCGCCCCTTAGGCTGGAACAGCTATGACTGCCACCTCCTCGCCCTCCCTCGCCGACCTGCTGCACGCCGCCGTCACCGCCGTCGGCGGCACGGAGCGGCCCGGTCAGGTCACCATGGCCGAAGCCGTCGCCGAAGCCGTCGACGGCGATGCCCACCTGCTCGTCCAGGCGGGCACCGGCACCGGAAAGTCCCTCGGCTATCTGGTGCCCGCCCTCGCGCACGGCGAGCGCGTCGTCGTGGCCACGGCCACGCTCGCGCTCCAGCGGCAGCTCGTCGAGCGTGATCTTCCGCGCACGGTCGACGCCCTCCAGCCGCTGCTACGCCGCCGCCCGCAGTTCGCGATGCTCAAGGGCCGGTCGAACTACCTGTGCCTGCACCGGCTGCACGAGGGGGTGCCGCAGGAGGAGGAAGAGGGGCTGTTCGACCCCTTCGAGGCGGCGGCCCCCTCCAGCAAGCTCGGCAAGGACCTCCTGCGCCTGCGCGACTGGTCGGACGAGACCGAGACCGGTGACCGCGACGACCTCACCCCCGGAGTCTCCGACCGCGCGTGGTCCCAGGTCTCGGTCACCTCGCGCGAGTGCCTCGGGGCGTCGAAGTGCGCGTACGGTCCGGAGTGCTTCGCCGAGGCCGCCCGCGAGCGGGCCAAGCTCGCCGATGTGGTGGTCACCAACCACGCCCTGCTGGCCATCGACGCCATCGAGGGCGCGCCCGTGCTGCCCGGCCACGAGGTCCTGATCGTCGACGAGGCCCACGAGCTGGTCTCCCGGGTCACCGGCGTCGCCACCGGCGAGCTCACCCCGGGCCAGGTCAACCGCGCGGTGCGCCGGGCCGCCAAGCTCGTCGACGAGAAGGCCGCCGACGCCCTGCAGACCGCGTCCGAGAGCTTCGAGCGGCTGATGGAGCTCGCCCTTCCGGGCCGCCTGGAGGAGATCCCCGAGGACCTCCTGTACGCCTTGACGGCCCTGCGGGACGCGGCCCGCACGGTCATCTCGGCCATCGGCAACACCCGCGACAAGTCCGTCCAGGACGAGGACGTCGTCCGCAAGCAGGCGCTGGCCGCCGTGGAGAGCATCCACACGGTGGCCGAGCGCATCGTCGAGGGCTCGGAGTACGACGTCGTCTGGTACGAGCGCCACGACCGCTTCGGGGCGTCCCTGCGGGTCGCGCCGCTCTCGGTGTCCGGCCTGCTGCGGGAGAAGCTCTTCAGCGAGCGTTCCGTCGTCCTCACCTCGGCCACGCTCAAGCTCGGCGGCGATTTCAACGGCGTCGGCGCCTCCCTCGGGCTGGCCCCCGAGGGCACCGGCGGCGAGGACAGCCCGCAGTGGAAGGGCGTCGACGTCGGCTCCCCCTTCGACTACCCCAAGCAGGGGATCCTCTACGTCGCGAAGCACCTGGCCCAGCCCGGCCGGGAGGGCAGCCGCACGGACATGCTCGACGAGCTGGCCGAGCTGGTCGAGGCCGCCGGAGGCCGGACGCTCGGGCTGTTCTCGTCGATGCGGGCCGCCCAGGCAGCGGCGGAGGCGCTGCGCGGGCGGCTCGACGTCCCGATCCTGCTCCAGGGCGAGGAGACCCTCGGCGAGCTCATCCGGAACTTCGCCGCCGACCCCCGTACCTGCCTGTTCGGCACCCTGTCCCTGTGGCAGGGCGTCGATGTCCCGGGGGCGAGCTGTCAGCTCGTCGTGATGGACCGGGTGCCGTTCCCGCGCCCCGACGATCCGCTGATGAGCGCCCGGCAGAAGGCGGTGGAGGAGGCAGGCGGCAACGGCTTCATGGCCGTCGCGGCGACTCACGCGGCGCTGCTGATGGCCCAGGGAGCGGGCCGCCTCGTCCGGGCGACCGGTGATCGCGGTGTGGTCGCGGTGCTCGATCCCCGGCTGGCCACCGCCCGCTACGGCAGCTTCCTGCGCGCGTCCATGCCCGATTTCTGGTACACGACGGACCGTAATCAGGCGCGTCGCTCGCTGGCCGCCATCGACGCGGCGGCCACGGCGGACGGGAAGTAGCGGCCGGGGACGCAGGCCGGGCAGCAGCAGGCCCCGGAACCGGCGCAGTGGTTCCGGGGCCTGGTCTTGCGACGCGCCGTCAGACCCGGCGCAGTACTGCGACCACCTTGCCCAGGATCGTCGCCTCATCGCCCGGAATGGGCTGGTAGGCGGCGTTGTGCGGGAGCAGCCAGACATGGCCGTCCTCGCGCTTGAAGCGCTTGACCGTGGCCTCGCCGTCGAGCATCGCGGCCACGATGTCACCGTTCTCGGCGACGGGCTGGCGGCGCACCGTCACCCAGTCGCCGTCACAGATCGCGGCCTCGACCATGGAGTCGCCGACCACCTTCAGGACGAACAGCTCGCCGTCACCCACCAGTTGGCGGGGGAGGGGGAAGACGTCCTCGACGGACTCCTCGGCGAGGATCGGCCCACCGGCGGCGATCCGGCCGACCAGGGGGACGTAGGAGGCGGCCGGCTTCCCGGTGGTGTCGGTGGGCTGCGAGCTGGGCTGGTCCGAGCCGCGCACCTCGTAGGCGCGGGGACGGTGCGGGTCCCTGCGCAGGAACCCCTTGCGCTCCAGGGCCATGAGCTGGTGGGCCACCGACGAGGTGCTCGACAGCCCCACCGCCTGGCCGATCTCCCGCATGGAGGGCGGATAGCCCCGGCGCTGGACGGAGTCCCGGATGACTTCGATCACCCGGCGCTGCCGATCGGTGAGCCCCGAGCTGTCCGCCCGGATGCCTGGAGGTCGTCCTGGAAGCGCGCGAGCGGGCTTCGGCCCCTCGGCGTTCATGCCTGCGTCATTCATCGGGTGTGCCTGGTCGAGTCGGTTCTGGGAGCGGTCCTGGGCGGTGATGGTGGCGCTGTCTGCGGTGGTGGTCACGTCGGCCCCTCTCGAGATGTTCTCCCTAGCTGGACAACGGTAGTTGCTTTCGAAAGGTTGCGCCAAACACACGTTCGAGTGAAATATCGAAGATTGGCTGACGTGGTCGAGCGGGAGGGTGTACGGCTGAAGATCAATTCGGGCTATTACGGTACCCTTCGGAAACAGCTTCCGAGGGTTCCCCGCGGCCCGGGCCCGGCCCCGCCGGGCGCTGCCGGGCCCCGTCGGGGCCTGACGCCAGTGTGGCACCGGCGCCCCCGGCAGGCTGCGCCCGGGTCCGCTCGCGTAGGCTCGTGCCCCGTTGCAGCGGCCCGACACGCGTTCGCGGCGCTTGACCCCCTGGCACCAGATCTAGTGGTTTGATGGCGGCAGCCACCCACAGCTTGTGGTCGCGGACCATCGCCGGTCATTCCTGGTCGCGGTCATCGCCTATGCTGGGGGCTGCTTCACGAGGCCCGAACGAGGGTCTTTCGAAGCCGGAGATCGTGCACAGTCCTATGAGGGTGAGGAGGGTGGAGAGCCATGCACTGCCCCTTCTGCAGGCACCCCGACAGCCGGGTCGTCGACAGTCGGACCACCGATGACGGCTGCTCGATCCGCAGGCGCCGCCAGTGCCCCGACTGCTCGCGCAGGTTCACGACCGTAGAGACCGCGTCACTGATGGTGATCAAGCGCAGCGGGGTCACCGAGCCGTTCAGCCGCAACAAGGTCATCTCCGGGGTGCGCAAGGCGTGCCAGGGCCGCCCGGTCACCGAGGACGCCCTGGCCCAGCTCGGTCAGCGTGTCGAAGAGGCGGTGCGCGCCACGGGCAGCGCCGAGCTCTCCACGCACGACGTCGGGCTCGCCATACTCGGCCCCCTCCGGGACCTCGACCTCGTCGCGTACCTGCGGTTCGCGTCCGTGTACCAGGCGTTCGACTCGCTCGAGGACTTCGAGGCCGCCGTGGCGGAGCTGCGCGAGCAGCGGCCCGTCGCGGCCGCCGGTGACGGCGGCGCGGCCCCGGAGGTCCCCGCGCCGGCCACGGCCGCCGAGTAGCGGCGACACAAAAACAGACCAGCCCGGTGCGCCTCGCGCCCCGGGTGGAAGACAGACATCCGCGCCACGGAAGAATTGGGCGCATTAGGGCGTTTTGCCCGTAGAGGGAGGCGGCATGACCGAGACGACGAGCGGCCCGGCACGAGGTTCCCGCTCCAAGGGAAACAAGGGCGGCAAGGGTCTGCGCATCGAACGCATCCACACCACTCCCGGCGTGCATCCGTACGATGAGGTGGTCTGGGAGCGTCGTGACGTCGTCATGACCAACTGGCGCGACGGCTCGATCAACTTCGAGCAGCGGGGCGTCGAGTTCCCCGACTTCTGGTCGGTCAACGCGGTCAACATCGTCACGAGCAAGTACTTCCGTGGTGCGGTCGGCTCGCCCGAGCGCGAGTCCGGCCTCAAGCAGCTCATCGACCGCGTGGTGAAGACCTACCGCAAGGCCGGCGAGGAGCACGGTTACTTCGCCTCCCCCGCGGACGCGGAGATCTTCGAGCACGAGCTCGCGTACGCGCTGCTGCACCAGGTCTTCAGCTTCAACTCGCCGGTCTGGTTCAACGTCGGCACCGCCCAGCCCCAGCAGGTCTCCGCCTGCTTCATCCTCTCCGTCGACGACTCCATGGAGTCGATCCTCGACTGGTACAAGGAAGAGGGGATGATCTTCAAGGGCGGCTCGGGCGCCGGCCTGAACCTCTCGCGCATCCGCTCCTCCAAGGAGCTCCTCTCCTCCGGCGGCAACGCCTCCGGCCCGGTCTCCTTCATGCGCGGCGCGGACGCGTCCGCAGGAACGATCAAGTCGGGCGGCGCCACCCGCCGCGCGGCCAAGATGGTCGTGCTCGACGTGGACCACCCGGACGTCGAGGCGTTCATCGAGACCAAGGTGAAGGAAGAGGAGAAGGTCCGCGCCCTGCGCGACGCCGGCTTCGACATGGACCTGGGCGGCGACGACATCACGTCCGTCCAGTACCAGAACGCCAACAACTCCGTCCGCGTCAACGACGAGTTCATGAAGGCCGTCGAGAGCGGCTCGAAGTTCGGCCTCCGCGGCCGGATGACCGGTGAGGTCATCGAGGAGATCGACGCCAAGGGCCTCTTCCGCAAGATGGCCGAGGCGGCCTGGGCCTGTGCCGACCCCGGCATCCAGTACGACGACACGATCAACCACTGGCACACCTCGCCGGAGTCGGGCCGGATCACCGCGTCCAACCCGTGCAGCGAGTACATGCACCTGGACAACTCCTCGTGCAACCTCGCCTCGCTCAACCTCATGAAGTTCCTGCGCGACGACGACCAGGGCAACCAGTCGTTCGACGCCGAGCGCTTCGCCAAGGTCGTCGAGCTGGTCATCACGGCGATGGACATCTCCATCTGCTTCGCGGACTTCCCGACGGAGAAGATCGGCGAGACCACCCGCGCCTTCCGCCAGCTGGGCATCGGCTACGCCAACCTCGGCGCCCTGCTGATGGCGACCGGTCACGCGTACGACAGCGACGGCGGCCGCGCGCTCGCCGGCGCCATCACCTCGCTGATGACGGGCACCTCCTACCGGCGCTCCGCCGAGCTGGCCGCGGTCGTCGGCCCGTACGACGGCTACGCCCGCAACGCCGACGCCCACCGGCGCGTCATGAAGCAGCACGCCGACGCCAACGGTGTCGCCCCGCGCGCCGACGACCTCGACACCCCGGTGTGGGCCGCGGCGACCGAGGCGTGGCAGGACGTCATCCGCCTCGGTGAGAAGAACGGCTTCCGCAACGCCCAGGCGTCGGTGCTCGCCCCCACCGGCACCATCGGCCTGATGATGGACTGCGACACCACGGGCGTCGAGCCGGACCTGGCCCTGGTCAAGTTCAAGAAGCTCGTCGGCGGCGGTTCGATGCAGATCGTGAACAACACGGTGCCCAAGGCGCTCAAGCGCCTGGGCTACCAGCCGGAGCAGGTAGAGGCGATCGTCGCCCACATCGCCGAGCACGGCAATGTGATCGACGCCCCGGGCCTGCGGGCCGAGCACTACGAGGTCTTCGACTGCGCCATGGGCGAGCGCGCGATCTCCGCCATGGGCCACGTGCGCATGATGGCCGCCGCGCAGCCGTTCCTCTCGGGTGCCATCTCCAAGACGGTGAACCTGCCGGAGTCGGCCACCGTCGAGGAGGTCGAGGAGGTCTACTACGAGGGCTGGAAGCTCGGCCTGAAGGCCCTCGCGATCTACCGCGACAACTGCAAGGTCGGCCAGCCGCTCTCCGCGAAGAAGAAGGAGGAGGCGAAGGCCCCCGAGGCCGCCGTCCCCGCCGCCGTGGAGAAGGTCGTCGAGTACCGCCCGGTCCGCAAGCGGCTGCCCAAGGGCCGCCCGGGGATCACCACCTCCTTCACGGTCGGTGGCGCCGAGGGCTACATGACGGCGAACTCCTACCCGGACGACGGTCTCGGTGAGGTCTTCCTGAAGATGTCCAAGCAGGGTTCGACCCTCGCGGGCATGATGGACGCCTTCTCGATCGCCGTCTCGGTGGGTCTGCAGTACGGCGTGCCGCTGGAGACCTACGTCTCCAAGTTCACCAACATGCGCTTCGAGCCGGCCGGTATGACCGACGACCCGGACGTGCGGATGGCGCAGTCGATCGTCGACTACATCTTCCGCCGCCTGGCGCTGGACTTCCTGCCGTTCGAGACGCGCTCGGCGCTGGGCATCCACTCCGCCGAGGAGCGCCAGCGTCACCTGGACACCGGTTCGTACGAGCCGTCCGACGACGAGATGGACGTCGAGGGGCTGGCGCAGTCCGCGCCGCGCCAGGTCGCCGCCCCGAAGGCGGAGTCCCCGGCCCAGCCCGAGCCCGCGGCGGCGGTTCCGGCCCCGAAGCAGGCCCACAACTCCACCGAACTGGTGGAGATGCAGCTCGGTCTGAACGCGGACGCGCCCCTGTGCTTCTCCTGTGGCACGAAGATGCGCCGTGCGGGCAGCTGCTACCTCTGTGAGGGCTGCGGCTCCACCAGCGGCTGCAGCTGACAGCGAAGGCGGGAGGGGGCGCCGGCTCTGTGCCGGCGCCCCCTCCCGCCTTTTCCGCCCCGGGGCGGGCCCTCAGGAACGGGCGCCCATCTTCTCGGCGAATGCGGCGGGGTCGGTGTCGAAGCCCCGGAGAGTTCTGTGGAATTCCCATCCGCCGGTCTCCGCGCGGGTGAACTCCGCCACGGTCGCGGCCGTCGCTTCCCGGACCCCGGAGAAATCGTCGGCCGCGAGTTCGGTGTACCCCTCGCGAATGCGCAGGCCCGTCCCGGCGATATCGCCGAACGTCGTCCTTCCGCCCTGCTGCTGGATGGCCACGCCCACCACGACACGGGCGTAGGAAGGGGCCAGCCGGTCCAGCTCCAGGATCATGACCTCGTCGAAACCGAAGCCCTGCCCCGTGCGGCTGTCCCGGTTGAGAGTGATGGTCCCGTCGGGCGACCGGCTTCCGAAGTGCACGATGTACGCGGGCTCGCCGTGCGCGTCGTGCGCGGGATAGGTCGCCGCGACGATGTCGAGGTCGTGCGCCGGTGTGCCCGCGGGGCTGGGGTCCCACTTGAGCGCCACTTCGATTTTCGCGAGTCCTTTGTTGAGACTGCTCACCGGACTTCCCCTCCTGGGAACTGTGCGATCTCGTCCGCAACCACCAGGGACGTGGCGTCGGTTGCTTCATGCTGTCACGGGAGACGGAGGTCGGTCCCGGCTTCGGCCGCGCTGATCGCGATGTCGTTGATGGCGGCTTCCCGGCGGCTCATCAATCCGTTCGCGTCGAACTCCCACTGCTCGTTGCCGTAGCTGTGCCACCACTGGCCGTCCGCGTCGCGCCACTCGTAGCGGAACCGGACCGAGATGCGATTGCCGGTCCAGGACCAGAGGTCCTTGCTGAGCCGGTAGTCGAGCTCTTTGCGCCACTTGCGGCGGAGGAATTCCCGGATCTCCTCGCGGCCGGTGAGGAACTCGTCCCGGTTCCGCCAGACGCAGTCCTCGGTGTAGGCGAGGGCGACCCGCTCGGGGTCGCGGCTGTTCCAGGCGTCCTCGGCCGCCCGCACTTTGGCGCGGGCGCTCTCCTCGTCGAAGGGCGGCAGCGGCGGGCGCTGTGTCGTGGCTCGCTCGGGCATGGCGGGGCCTTTCCGCTGAAGGAGAGAACGATCGTTCTCTCGGTGTGCCGTAGCCTAGAGAACGAACGTTCTCTTCGCTAGTCGGGAGTGGCATGGACAACGCAGAGGTCGACGAGCGGGTGCTCGACGCCGCGGAGGCGCTCTTTTACGAACACGGCGTGCAGGCGGTCGGCATGGACCGGGTCCGGGGTGTCTCCGGGGTCTCGCTCAAGCGCCTTTACCAGCGATTCCCGTCCAAGGAGATCCTGGTGGAGACCTATTTGCGGCGGCGCGACCGACGCTGGCGCGCGGCCATGGCCGCCGCTGTCGCCGCCGCACCCGAGCGGGAGCGGCCTCTCGCGGTATTCGACTGGCTGCACGCGTGGTGCGGCGAGCCGGACTTCCGGGGGTGCGCGTTCCTCAACGCTTTCGGGGAGATGGGGACGGGCTCACCGGCCGTGGCCGGTGCCGTGCGCGACCACAAGGCCGCGATGCGGAGCTACCTCCTCGACCTGGCCCGGTCCGCCGGAGCGCGCGAGCCGGAGCACCTGGCTGATCAGCTGACCGTCCTCGTGGACGGGGCGATCGCCACGGCCGCGGTCACCGGAGATCCCGCAGCGGCACGCAGCGCGCGCGCCGCCGCCGCGGTACTGCTCTCGGCCGCCACGGCGGCCGATCAGCACCGTAAACCCGGCGGCTGCGGGCTCGCGGGGCAGGCGTCCGGCCTGTCGTCCCCTACCTGAATACTTGACGGCATATCCGACCAAGAGGAGTGAACGACGCGATGAGCGAGTCCCTGTGGGGCGGCGGAGAGCTGGACCTGGACGCCTACCTGGCGCGCATCAAGGTGACCGGCGATATCCGGCCCGATCTGGCGACACTCCGGGCCGTGCACCGCGCTCATGTGGCCGCTTTCCCCTTCGAGAATCTGGAAATCCTCCTCGGCCGGCCGATCCTGCTGGAGATCAAGGCGCTGCAGGACAAGATGGTCGCGCGGCGCCGGGGCGGCTACTGCTACGAGCAGAATCTGCTGTTTGCCGCCGCCCTGGAACGCATCGGTTTCTCCTTCACCGGAATCGGCGCGCGCGTCCGCATGGGCAGCGACAAGCTGCGCCCCGTCACCCATATGGCGCTGAAGGTCGAGGCGGACGGCGGGCACTGGCTGTGCGACGTCGGCTTCGGCGGCGAAGGGCTGCTGGAGCCGCTGCCCTTCCACAACGGGGTGCGGGTGCGGCAGGGAGACTGGACCTTCGGCATCCACCCCGAGGGGGCCGAGGGGTCTCAGGAGGCCGGGGGGTCCGCCGGATCTGCGGGGTCCGGCGAGGCGGGGATTCGCGTGCTGCGCTCCCTCCACCCGGATGGCTGGTTCGACCTGTACGCTTTCGGCCCCGAAGAGCGATTTCCGGTCGACTACGTCGTGATGAACCACTACACCTCCACGTACCCGCATTCGCCGTTCGTCTCCCGGCCGGTGGTGCAGCAGACCGGCCCCGACGCCCGGTGGAACCTCGTGGGCTCGGTGTTCTCGGTCGCGCGGCCTGACGGGTCGTCCGATCAACATGAGGTGGGGGCCCCGGAGTTGGCGGAACTGCTGGCAGAGAAGTTCCGGATCGAGCTCAGTGAGGCTGATGCGCAGACGCTCGCGCGCGTGTGCTCCGCCGGTAGCTGATTACGGGGCGCCGTTCGCACCGTACGATGGCGCGGTGCTGGTCAAGTGGATTCGCTGCACCGTGGTGGACCGCCGCGGTTTCGAGCGGGGGCAGCGGAAATGGGCGGGGTTGCTGGGCGAGCCCGGATTCCGGGGCCAGGGCGGGGGGTGGAGCCGGGGGCGCCCCCGCGTGGCGCACCTCTTCGGCTTCTGGGAGAGCAGGGCGTTCTACGACTCCTTCATGGCGCGCTCGCACGACAGGCTCGCCGCCGCGCAGACCGGCACCTACAAGGACAGCCAGGTGCGGTTGTTCGAGCACCGCTTCGATGTGAAGGTGGGCTTCCGGCCGCAGTTCGCGGACGCGGACGTGGTCCGCGTCGCGCACTGCCGGGTCCGGGAGGAGCGGGTCGAGCACTTCACCCTCATGCAGGAGAAAGTGTGGAATCCGGCCATGGCCGGATCTCCGGGAATGCTCCGGGGCGTGTTCGGGGAGGCGCCGGGCCGGGAATTCCTGGTGCTGTCCATGTGGAACTCCGAGGCGGAGCACGGCAAATACCGGGCGGAGCGGGTGGAACGGCTCGCCCTGCGCGCCCAGATCGAAGCGGACGTCGCGGCCATCGGCGGCGACATCGTCGCGTTAGAGCCGTCCTGGACGGTATGACCCGCTCCGGCCGCGCCGGCGCGCCCCGCCCGGCGATCGGGTGGCGGGGCACCGAGGCATTCGGCCCGCGTTCGATCTAGGGTGGCGGCATGTCACGGCCCCGGCGCATCGTCCTCATCCGACACGGAGAGTCGGCGGGCAACATCGACGACACCGTCTACGAACGGGAACCCGACCACGCCCTGAGTCTGACCGAGCGCGGCCGCAAGCAGGCCCGGGAAGCCGGCGTCCACCTGCGCGAGCTGTTCGGGGACGAACGGGTGTCCGCCTACGTCTCCCCCTACCGCCGCACCCACCAGACCTTCCACGCCCTCGGGCTCGATCCGGGCCGGGTCCGCGTCCGCGAGGAGCCGCGCCTGCGCGAGCAGGACTGGGGAAACTGGCAGGACCCCGCGGAGGTGCGCAAACAGAAGGTCTACCGCAACGCCTACGGGCACTTCTTCTACCGCTTCGCCCAGGGCGAGTCCGGCGCGGACGTCTACGACCGGGTCGGCGCCTTCCTGGAGAGCCTGTGGCGCAGCTTCGAGGACCCCGACCACCCGCCGAACGTCCTGCTGGTCACGCACGGGCTGACCATGAGGCTGTTCTGCATGCGGTGGCTGCACTGGACCGTCGCCGAGTTCGAGTCCCTGTCGAACCCGGGCAACGGCGAGACCCGGGCCCTGGTCCTCGGGACCGACGGCCGCTACCACCTGGACCGGCCGTTCGAGCGCTGGTACACCCCCGAACCGTACGGCTTCACCGGTTAGAGTTCGCAGCGATGACCGCTGACCGATTCCACCGAGCCCTGGGGAGCCTGCGCGGGCTGGCCCTGGGTGACGCCCTCGGCTCCCAGTTCTTCGTCCCCGCCCATTACCCCGCCCTCAAGCGCCGCGAGCTGCCGCCCGCCCCCTGGCAGTGGACCGACGACACCGAGATGGCCTGCTCCGTGCTGGCCGTGCTGGCCGAGCACGGCCGCATCGACCAGGACGCCCTCGCGCACTCCTTCGCCGAGCACCACGACTTCGACCGCGGCTACGGCCCGGCGGTCAACCGGATGCTGCGCCTGATCAGGGAGGGCGGGGACTGGCGCGAACTGGCCGCCGCCCTCTTCCAGGGCCAGGGCTCCTGGGGCAACGGCGCGGCCATGCGCATCGCCCCGCTCGGCGCCTGGTACGCGGACGACCCCGAGCAGGCGACGCACCAGGCCGAGATCTCGGCCTACACCACCCACCAGCACCGCGAGGCGGTGGCCGGGAGCATGGCGGTGGCCGCCGCGGCCGCCATCGCCGCGGGCTCCACCGGGCCCGCCCCGGAGGAGCTCCTGGACGGAGTGATCGCGCTGGTGCCGCGCAGCGCCGTCCAGGCGGGGCTGCGGCGCGCCCGCGACATGCTCGACTACGGGGACGCGAACACCGTCGCCGCCGTCCTCGGCTGCGGCCGGCGCACCAGCGCCCACGACACCGTGCCGTTCGCCCTGTGGGCCGCCGCCCGCAGCCTCAGCTCGTTCGAAACGGCGTTTTGGACGACGGCGCAGGCCGGCGGCGATGTGGACACCACGAGCGCCATCGCCGGAGGGGTCGTCGCGGCGAGCGAGCGGGGAGCGCCGCCCGCCGCGTGGCTGGAGCGTACGGAGGCTCTGCCGGGCTGGTTGCCCGCCGCCGGGGGCTGAGCGGACGAACAGGTGAGGGGGCGGGGCTACTGCGTCCGGCGCCGGGGGCGTACGCTTGCTGGCGCCATGCCGTACGAACCGCCTACCCACACCGTCGAGCGCTCCCTGCGCGCCACGACCGGAGCCAAGGTCGTCGCCGGAGTCGACGAGGTCGGCCGCGGGGCCTGGGCCGGACCGGTCACCGTGTGCGCGGCCGTCACCGGCCTGCGCCGCCCCCCGGAGGGTCTGACCGACTCCAAGCTGCTGACGCCGAAGCGGCGCACCGCGCTGGCCGCGCAGCTGGAGGAATGGGTCACCGCCCACGCCCTCGGCCACTCCTCGCCGCAGGAGATCGACGAGCTGGGCATGACGGCGGCCCTGCGCCTGGCCGCGTGCCGTGCGCTGGATGCCCTGCCCGTGCGGCCCGACGCGATCATCCTCGACGGCAAGCACGACTACCTCGGCGACCCCTGGCGGGTCCGTACGGTCATCAAGGGCGATCAGTCCTGCGTGGTCGTCGCCGCCGCCTCGGTGATCGCCAAGGTGCGGCGCGACGCCATGATGGCCGAACTGGGTGCCGACCACGCCGACTTCGGGTTCTGCGACAACGCCGGATATCCCTCGCCGGTGCACCGCGCCGCCCTGGAGGTGCTGGGCCCCACCCCGCACCACCGGCTGTCCTGGTCCTATCTGGACGCGCTGCCCAGGTGGCAGCACCTCAAGCGGGCCCGCAGCGCCCCCGAAGCACTCGCTCTGGAGGCCGGTGGCCAGCTCGGTTTCGAATTCTGAGTGGCCCGAACCGCCACCCGCCGGTCAGACTCGTACCGGTGTTTGATAAATATCAACTCATGCCTCTCTTCCCCGAGGAGCCTCAGATTCACGAGAGTGTCCCGGGTCCCCGCGCAGTTCCGGCCGCCGGCCGCAGCGCGTCGACCCCCCGCCCCGTTCCTGGTCCCCGCCCGGTCCCGATGCGGCCCGGCAGCCCCGGCTCCCCTCGCGGCCCCGTGCCGGCACCGCGCGCCCCGCGCGCCACGGTGACGGCCGCTCCGGCCGCCCCTGCTCCGGCCCCGGCGGCCGGTCCGCAGATCCAGCTGATCCCCGCCTCCGCGCAGGGTGCGCTGGACGCCGCGGACGAGGCCGTCGACCTGTTGCTCGACACCGGGCGCGAGCCCGGCGAGATCCTCGTGCTCACCACCGGTGATCCGCACCCGTGGGCGGCGCACGAACTGTCCTTCGGCGAGGCGTCCTACTGGGCGCAGCACGACGCCGGGGACGACGTCTTCTACGCGGCCGCCGACGCCACGCGGCTGCGGCCCCGCCCCGTCGTCGTCATCGCCGTCAACGGTGGCGCGGACGACGCGCTGACCGGCGCCCCGGCCCGTGCGGGCGCCCTGCTGATCGTCTGCGGTGACCCGCAGCGGGTCAACGGCCTCCTTCCGGCAGCCGTCTGAAGGGCGAATCCGGCGGTCACCCGCCCCTGGCGGGGCAGGGGTGACCGCGGGTTCGTCCCCGTCAGCGGACCGCCGCGCGGCGGTCCGCCGATATCGCCCCGGCGGAGCCGGCCGGTGGCGTCCGGTGCGCGGGTGACCGTGGGCGGCGCCCGCTGCGCCCTTCGCCGAGGATCGTCCAGCCTTTCGCCGTCAGCGTGATGTACGCGCCGCAGCGCAGGCCGTGCAGGGTGCAGGCGTCGCGCAGCCCCCACATCCAGGCGCCGTCCTCCTCGGTCCAACGGGCCTCGCCCTCACGGCAGTAGAGCAGCACGGCCGTCCGGACGGGGGTGCGGCGGCGCAGGTCGTGCGGGATCACCCGGCGCAACCGGGCGAGCAGGGCGTTGCGGAGCTCCCAGCCGTCGGCCGGGACGGACCGCCGGGCGAACGAGGCACTGGCCGCGAGCCGTTCGTCGGGATCGAGAACGGCGACGACCGCCGTCGACGGCGTCGGCACGTGGCGTTCGTGCAGTCCCGTGACCACCTCGCGGGGGTTGCGTAACAAGGGGATCCCGGCGGCGGCCCACTCGGCGGGCTCGAGCAGGCGGCCGCTCCGGGGGCCGGAGCCCGCGGGCGGCGGCGGAGCGAAGGTGAAGGCCATGATCCTCCCTTCGGCTGCGTGCCCACGTGCGGGACCGCGGTGCCGGGCGCGCGTGGGCACCACGACGGCAGTCCCGGCGGACCATGGACGGGCGGGGCGGGGGGTCGGTCCAATTCTTCCGGCCGGACCGGTGCGCGGCAACGACCGATTGACGCCACCGCCCTGTACCGGGCAGCGCGCTCCGGCTCTTCCTGCCCCGCGGCCCCGCCCGGTACCCGCTTATCCCTGCACCGCGAGTACCAGGGGGAGCACGTCCCCCGCCCCGGCCCGCCGCAGCAGCCGCGCGGCCACCGCCAGGGTCCAGCCCGTGTCGGCCAGATCGTCGACGAGCAGCACCGGGCCCCCTGCCGAGGCCAGCGCATCGGCGAGCGCCGGCGGCACGGTCAGCGCTCCGTCCAGCGCCCGCAGGCGCTGGGCGCTGTTGGTGCGCGGCAGCCGGGTGTCCGCGTCGGCGTCCCGGTACTCGACCGTGCCGAGCAGCGGCATGCGGCCGACCGCGGCGATGCGCTCGCCCAGCGACCGGACCAGCCGGGGCCGGGTGCGGGAGGCGACAGTGACCACGCCCACCGGCCGGGCGAGTGCGGCATCGCCCGACGCCCAACCACCCGGGCCGCGGGCCCAGTCGGCCAGGACGGTGACCACCGCGTCCGCCACGTCGTCCGGAACCTCCGTGTCCGGTGCCTGCGGGGCGAGGAGGGGGCGCAAGCGGTTGCCCCAGCCGATGTCGGACAGCCGGCCGAGGGCCCGGCCGGAAGCGGCCTGTTCCCCGGCGGGGATGCGGCCCTTGAGATCCACGCCGACCGCGGGCATGCCCGTCGGCCACATGCGCCGCGGCTCGACCTCGACCCCGGGGCGTCCCAGCTCGCCCCGTGAGGCGTCGAGCGCCACCGCGGACACCTCCGCGGTGAACCGCGGGGCGGCGCAGTTGTCACAGCGGCCGCAGGGGGCGGCCTGCTCGTCGTCGAGCTGCCGGCGCAGGAACTCCATCCGGCACTCGGTCGTGGTGGCGTAGTCGCGCATCGCCTGCTGCTCGGCCTCGCGCTGCCGCGCAACCCAGGCGTACCGCTCCGCGTCATACGTCCACGGCCGTCCGGTCGCCGTCCAGCCGCCGCGCACCCGGTGCACCGCGCCGTCCACGTCGAGGACCTTGAGCATGGTCTCCAGGCGGGAGCGCCGGAGCTCGACCTGCGGTTCCAGGGCGGGCAGGGACACCGGGCGGTCCGACGCGGCCAGTACGTCGAGCGTGCGGCGCACCTGCTCCTCGGAGGGGAAGGCGAGGGAGGCGAAGTACTTCCAGATGGCCTCGTCCTCACGGCCCGGGAGCAGCAGCACTTCCGCGTGCTCCACGCCACGGCCCGCGCGGCCCACCTGCTGGTAGTAGGCGATGGGGGAGGAGGGGGACCCCAGGTGGACCACGAAGCCCAGGTCGGGCTTGTCGAAGCCCATGCCCAGCGCGGAGGTGGCGACCAGGGCCTTGACGCGGTTGGCGAGGAGATCCTCCTCCGCCTGCTGCCGGTCGGCGTTCTCGGTCTTGCCGGTGTACGAGGCGACCGTGTGGCCGCGCCGGCGCAGGAACGCCGTCACCTCCTCCGCGGCGGCGACGGTCAGGGTGTAGACGATGCCGGAGCCGGGCAGCTCGTCGAGGTGGTCGGCGAGCCAGGCCAGCCGGTGCGCGGCGTCGGGGAGGCGCAGGACGCCCAGGCTGAGGCTCTCCCGGTCCAGGGGGCCGCGCAGCACCAGCGCTTCCTCGCCCTCTCCCGTGCCCAGCTGCTCGGCGACGTCGGCGGTGACCCGCGCGTTGGCCGTGGCGGTCGTCGCGAGCACCGGCACGCCGGGGGAGAGGTCGGCCAGCATGGTGCGCAGCCGGCGGTAGTCGGGCCGGAAGTCGTGCCCCCAGTCGGAGATGCAGTGGGCCTCGTCGACGACCAGCAGGCCGGTGGCGGCGGCGAGCTTGGGCAGGACCTGGTCGCGGAAATCGGGGTTGTTGAGGCGCTCGGGGCTCACCAGCAGCACATCGACCTCGCCCGCGGCCACCTCGGCCTGGACGGTGTCCCACTCCTCGGTGTTGGCCGAATTGATCGTGCGGGCGCGGATGCCCGCGCGCGCTGCCGCCTCCACCTGGTTGCGCATCAGGGCGAGCAGGGGGGAGACGATCACTGTGGGGCCGCTGCCGCGTGCGCGCAGCAGCGCCGTCGCGACGAAGTACACGGCCGACTTGCCCCAGCCCGTCCGCTGGACGACCAGCGCACGGCGGTGGTGGGCGACGAGCGCCTCGATCGCGCGCCACTGATCCTCGCGCAGTCTCGCTCTGCCCGTGGTGTCCCCGACGAGACGGGCCAGAACGGTGTCGGCCGAGATGCGGAGGTCTTCGTTGGTCATGCCCCCATGCAACACGAGGCCACTGACAAAGCGCGAACGAGACCGCGGGCCTGTGGAAAACCCCGGTGCGGGGGAGACGGGCCCATCCACAGGATTAGTACGACAAGATGCCTGTGGTTATCCACAGGGCTGGTGGGGCCCGGCGGGTCCGCGGGAGCCTCGGGCCATGACGATGCACAACGACCCGGCCCACCCGTCCACCCCCGCCGGCCCGCCGGAGCCCCACGAGGAGCAGCAGGTCACGCTCCGCAGCCCGGCCGAGCTGGCCGACGCCCTGCCGTACCTTCTCGGCTTTCATCCGACCGACAGCCTGGTCATGAGCGCGCTCCACGGCGACCAGGGCCGTTTCGGGGGCCGCCTGAGGCTCGGCATTCCCCGCGCCCCCGAGGAGTGGCCGGACATCTGCGACCAGCTCGCCGAGACCCTCCTCTCCGGCAGCAACAAGCGCGGCGCCCGGCCCGACGGCGTCGTCCTGTTCCTGTGCCAGGACCCCGCGCCCGGGGAGACCTCGCGGGAGGTGATGGAACGGCTGCGCCCGCTCGCCCAGTGCCTGCGCCTGGCCTGCGGCCGACTGGAGATGCCCGTGTACGAGGCCCTGTGCATCTCCGACGGCCGCTTCTGGTCCTACTGCTGCCCGGACGCCCGCTGCTGCCCGCCGGACGGCACGCCCCTCTCCCTCCCCGGCACCTCGGTCATGGCCGCGACCGCCACCTACGCGGGCATCGAGGTGCGCGGCACCCTGCGGGAGATGGAGGCCCGGTACGCGCCGCTCACCGGTGACCGGGCCCGGGACCAGCTGCGCGCACTGGACGTCGCGGCGGCGGAGCTGGTGCCGCGCATCCTGCGCGGCACCGAGTGCGAGACCGTGCGCCAGGAGACGCTGGATCTGGCGGGCATGGCGGCGAGCCGCTTCCACGAAGCGCCACCGCTGCCCCGGCGCACCGAGTCCGACGCGCGCGACGACTCCCTCCTCGCCGACGAGGAAGCCGCCGCGATCATCATCGGGCTCCAGGACCGCGTGACGCGCGACCGCGCGGCGGAATGGATGGAGGGGCCGCAGGCCCCGGCCTTCCTGCGGATGTGGCGGGCCCTCGCCCGCCGCTGCGTGCCCCCGTACGCCGAACACGCCGCCGCCCCCGTCACCCTCGCCGGGTGGGTCGCGTGGTCGACCGGTGACCAGCCGGCCGCCCGCGTCGCCCTCGGCAGGGCCCTGGCCCTCGACCCCGAGTACGTCTTCGCCCAGCTCCTCCACCGGGCGTGCAACGAGGGCCTGGACCCGGAGCCGCTGCGCCGGTGCCTGCGCGGAGAACGGGCCGATCGCGCGCTGCGGGACGCGGTGCGCGCGGAGGAGAGGCGCGTCGAGTCCGCGGCCGCGGCCGTGGCGGACAGCGCGCGGAAGCCGGAAAGGGCGCGCCGCCGCACCCGGCCGGGCGGGCCCGGGGGCAGCACCCGGCCCGGCGGGCCGGGCCCCATGGCCAAGGCACGCGCGCGCCGCAAGGACGGTCAGGTGAAGGCCCGCGGCGAGCAGGAGCGTCCGCAGTGAAGGCGGCGGCGAGGGGGTGCCGGGCCGGGCACCGTGACTTCGGCGGGCCCGGCGCCGTTCATCTGAGTGGCCCGCAAAAGCTGTCCGTCGTCCGGTCCGTGACACCCGCAGGGGAGCGCAGGCAAGTGCAAGGCATCGTCCCCCATGGCCAACCTGGTCAGCATGGCCAGCCGCCCCACCGTCCCGTTCCGCCACCACAGCGCGCCCCCGCCGGGCGGGTGCACGCACCGCAGCCCGTGCACACGGCGCTCATCTGCGTCGCGCTGCCCGCCATGGCCGTCTCCGCTGAGCACGGGCAGATGACCGGGCACGGGCTCGACGGTTTCTACCGCGGCGGGCGCCGGCTCCTCGCGCGGTGCGTGGTGCGGGTCGGCGGAGCGGAGCCCGTGCCCGTGCAGGGGCGGATGCTCGCCGCGGACCGGGCCCGCTTCGTGGGCACCGTACGGACCGCCGCCGACGCCGGGCCCGACCCCGCCGTCACCGTCGAACGGCTGCGGTCGGCGGAGGGCGTGGAGCGCATCGTGCTGCGCAGTGCCGCCGTCCGGCCCCTGCGCATGGGCGTCGAGGTGTCCCTGGGCACCGATCTCGCCGAGCTGGGCGCCGTCGCGGCGGGGCCGGCCGGCCCCGAGGTGCCCGCCGCGGTACACGCCGGCGGGCTGCGCTGGTCGGCGCCCGGAGTCCAGGCGGTGGTCACGGCCGACCCCCCGCCCGACGACGCCCTGGCCTCGGCCGGCCTGCTGTGCTGGGAGCTCGAACTGCCCCCCGGAGGCAGCCGCTCCATCGAGCTGCGGGTGCTGCCGGAGCAAGCGGCGGGAGGGCGACCGCCCGAGGCGGCCCACCCGCGCGGCCGCGCGGGCACGGCGCCCTGGGGGGAGGCACAGGCGGAGGGGGACGACCCGCAGGCCGGGCCGCTGCTCGCGGCCGCCCTCGGAGATCTCCGCGCCTTGCTCGTGCGCGCCCCCGGCCGGCCCGGGGACTTCCACCTCGCCGCCGGAGTGCCCTGGCGCTGCGGCCTCGCCCCGGCGGAGGCGCTGTGGGCGGCGCGGATGACCCTGCCCATAGGCGTCCGGCTGGCCGCGGGGACGCTGCGCACCCTGGCGCGCACCCAGATCGCCGGGACGGGCCCCGACGGCGGACACATCCCCGGCTCGCTGCGCCACGCGGGAGCCCACCTGCCGCCGGGCTCCACCGGGGTCGAGGCCACGCTGCTGTTCCCCGTGGTCCTCGCCGAGGCCCGGCGGTGGGGGCTGCCCGAGCGGGAGACGGAGGCGCTGCTGCCCGCCGCCGAGCGGTGTCTGGGCTGGCTGCGCTCGGCGGCAGGTGACGGCGAGTACCTGGCCGACCCGGCGCCGGGCGGCCCCCACCGCTGCGAGGTCCAGGCGCACGCGCACCGGGCGGCGCTGCTCGGCGCGGATCTGCTGGAGGCGTACGGGCGGCCCGGAGCGGACGGCTGGCGGGCCTGGGCGGCCGCGCTGCGGCGCCGGTTCCGCCAGGAGTTCTGGATCGAGGACCTCAGCGGCGGCCGCCCCGCGGCGGCGCTCACCCCCGAAGGGCACCGGATACCGCACTTGGGGTGCGCCGCCGCGCACCTGCTCGACACCGGGCTGCTCGGCGCGGGCACCTACGCCCCCGGGCTGCTCGACAAGGTGCAGACCGAGCAATTGGCCCGGCTCCTCGGCGGCCCCGCCCTGGACTCCGGCTGGGGGCTGCGCAGCCTCGGTGCGAAGGAGCCCGGGCACAACCCCTTCGGCCACCGCAGCGGCGCCGTCCGTGTCCACGAGACGGCCGTCGCCGTGGCGGGGCTGGCGGTCGCCGGGTACGAGAAGGAAGCCGGCGGGCTGCTGCGGGGCGTGCTCGATGCCGCCGAGAGCTTCGGCCACCGGCTGCCGGAGATGTACGCGGGGGAGCAGCGCACCACCGGAAGTGCCCCGCTGCCGCACCCCGCCGCCTGCCGGCCGGCCGCCGTGGCCGCGGCGGGTGTGGTGCAGTTGCTGACGGGGCTGGCCGGAGTGCGGCCCGACGTCCCGGCGGGGTCCGTGGCCGTGCGCCCGCTGCACACCGCTCCGCTCGGGGCGCTGCGGTTCACCGGGCTGCGCGTCGCCGAGCAGCCCTTCGCCGTACGGATCAGCAGGCTCGGGCTCGGCATGGTCGAGGAAGCGGCAGACGGATTGCAGCTGGGGGTGTGAGCGCGGTGCGTGCCGAGCTGTCCGAGGTGCCGTTCGAGGGGCACGGCCAAGACCCTGTTTATCGTCAGGCAGACGACTATGATCGCGTCATGCCCTACGACCCGTCGGCCTTTCCGCCCTTCGCTGTCACCGTCGACCTGGTCGTGCTCACCGTGCGGCGCCACGCGCTCTGCGCACTGGCCGTCCGCCGTGGTGAGCCGCCGTACCAGGGCCGCTGGGCGCTGCCGGGCGGTTTCGTGCGGGGCGACGAGGACCTCACGACGGCGGCCGCCCGCGAGCTGGCCGAGGAGACCGGGCTGCACGCCCACGATCCGGCGGGGCCCGTTCTGCCCAACGCCGCCCACCTCGAACAGCTGGCCACTTACGGGGACCCCAAGCGCGATCCCCGCATGCGGGTGGTCAGCGTGGCGCACCTCGCCCTCGCGCCCGATCTCCCCGCGCCGCGCCCCGGCGGTGACGCGCACAGCGTGCGCTGGGCGCCCGTCGAGGATCTGCTGGACCGGGAGGTCGGCTACGGCCGGGAAGGCGAGCAGGAGGCACCGCTCGCCTTCGACCACGCCCGGATCCTCGCGGACGGCGTCGAGCGGGCCCGTTCCAAGATCGAGTACTCCTCGCTCGCCACTGCCTTCTGCCCGCAGGAGTTCACCGTCGGCGAGCTGCGGCGGGTGTACGAGGCGGTGTGGGGCGTGGCCCTGGATCCGCGCAACTTCCACCGCAAGGTGACGGGCACCCCCGGCTTCCTCGTGCCCACCGGAGGGACGACGACGCGCCAGGGCGGGCGCCCGGCGCAGCTCTTCCGGGCCGGCGGGGCCACGCTCCTCAACCCGCCGATGCTGCGGCCGGAGGCGTAGGCCCTGCCGGCCGCCGTGGAGGCGCACCACCGCTGCGCGGCGGTGTCCTCAAGCTCCCCCGGCTAGGTAACTCCCCCAGCTACCGCTGAGGGTGCCCCCAGGAGGTGCCCCCGGGCGGGCCGGTTTCGGCCGCGCTGGCTGTTTCCGCCCGTCGGGGCGACCCCCACAGGCCCGCCCCCGGGAACACGACACTCGGCGTACAGGTGCGTTGCGTAGCAAATAGGACATAACGGGTTACGGTGCTCCGGTACGTCCCAGCGTTCTCACGCACCCCGAGGTCCGCTCCGTTCCCCCGGACCGCGGTGTGCCGCCGAGCCGTCGCACGCCCTGCGGGAGAAGCCATGATCCAGGCCATCGGACTGACCAGCGCCCCCCGCCGCAACCAGCGCCTCGCCGTCGACGACCTCACGTTCGAGGCCCGTCCCGGCCGCGTCACCGTCCTCCTCGGCGCCCCCGGAGCGGGCAAGACCAGTGCCCTGCGCCTGATGCTGCGCCTCGATCCCGGCCGGGGCGTGGCCCTCTTCCGCGGCCGCGCGCTCGACCGCGTCGACCACCCCACCCGCGAGGTCGGCGTGCTCCTCGGCGACGTCCCCGGCCACCCCGGCCGCACCGCCCGGGGCCACCTGCGCATGCTCAGCGCCGCCGTCGGCGTCCCGGCCGACCGCGTCGCCGACGTCCTCGACGTCGTCGGGCTCAGCGGCCTCGCCGACCAGCGCATCGGCGACTTCTCCCGCGGCATGGACCGCCGCCTCGGTCTCGCCGCGGCCCTCCTCGGCGACCCGCACACCCTCGTCCTCGACGAGCCCGCCCACGAGCTCTCCCCCCGCGAGACGGCCTGGCTCCACGGGCTGCTGCGCGGCTACGCCGCCCAGGGCGGTGCCGTCCTCGTCACCTCGCAGGACCCCAAGGAGGCCGCCCGGATCGCCGACCAGGTGGTCACCATCGACGAGGGCCGCCTCGTCGCCGACCAGCCGGTCGCCGAGTTCGCCCGCACCCGGCTGCGGCCCCGCGTCGCCGTCCGCTCGCCGTTCGCCGCCCGCCTCGCCCACCTCCTCACCGTCGAGGCCGACGCCGCCCGTCCGGCCCCCGGCCGGCCGGCCCTCGAAGTCGTCCGGGAGAGCGGCAGCAGGCTGTCGGTCTACGGCAGCAGCTGTGCCGCCGTCGGCGAGATCGCGCACCGGCACAACATCCTCGTCCACCGGCTGGCCGACGAGACCGGTGACACCGGCCCCGTGGCCCCCCTGCCGCGCGCCGACGGCCGCCGCTCCGAGCCCGCCGCCCTTCCCCCGGGCCCCGCCTCCGCCTCCACCGCTGTCGCCGTCGCCGTCGCCGAGCAGGCCGGTGACGACGGCGCGGAGCCCGCCGGGCAGTCCGGGGCCGGCCCCGGCTCGCCCGCCCCCACGCCTTCGCCCGGCCCGTCCGTCCGGCCGGTTCCGCCGCCGCGGCCCCTGCCCCGCCTGCCCGCCCCCGACCCCGCCTGGCCCCTGCGCTACGAGCTGCACCGCGCCACCGGCGTACGGACCGTCTGGACCGTGACGGCCGCCGCCCTCGTCGTCTCCCTCGTGGTGGCCGTGGTGCTCGCCCGCACCGGCACCCCCCAGCCGCGCCTGTTCACCGGCTGGCCCGTGCTGCTCCCGCTGCCCCCGGCGGCCTTCGGCGCCGGACTCATCGGCGCGCTCTCCTTCGGCCAGGAGTTCCGCTACCCGGCGCTGGCCCCGGACCAGGGCACCGTGCCCCGCCGCCTCGGCCTGCTGGGCGCCAAGCTCACCGTCACGGGGGCCGCGGCGGTGCTGCTCGCCTTCTCCTCGGTCGCCCTGGACGCGGCCGCCGTGGAGCTGCTCTACGGCGACGACGCCATCGCGCTCCCCGCCGACTGGGCCGTGGCGCTCGCCGGCTGGGCCGGCCTCACCCTGGGCTGCGCCTGGGCCGGGCTGCTCGCCGCCGGGCTGTTCCGCTCCACCGCCCTGGGGCTCGTGGCCGTGCTGGCGGTGCCGACCCTCGTGGTCCCCGTCCTCGGGGCGGTGCTGACCCGGCCCGCGGCCCGCTCGCTCATCGGCTTCCCGGAACGGCTGCGCTCCGCCGCCGTGGTGCAGTGGCCCTCGGAGGTGGACCAGGGCGTCTCCACGGCGCTGCGGCTCGTGTCCCAGCCGGTCGGGTGGGCGCTCGCGCTGTCCCTCGCGGGTCTGCTCGGTGCCTACGTCCTCACGATGTTCCGTGGCAGGCCACGTTGAAGAGCGCGGGCCGCACCCCGCGCGCGGGGGCGCCCGCGCCCGGGAGCCGGCGACCGACGACAGCCGACCGATCGTCACGCACCGTAGTGGAGTCACTTCGGAGAGTGCCCGATTCGGTCCCTTTTCTCGTCAATTGTGAGGTAATGGGCGATCACCCTTTCGTGTGCTTTTCACCAAAGACCTCAAGGGAGTTCGAGGTGTCGCCGACAAAGGAGGCGTGAGTACCCTTGCGCACACCATGATGACCGCGGCTCGCCCCGCAGACTCCGGCCTCACGGGCCCGGGCGAGCATGACCGCTACTCCTACGCGGAGGCCCCCGTGGCCGACCGCGGGGCACCGCCCGCCTGGGACGGCGAGGCGGAGCTGAGCCGTGCCGGCCGCCGTGCGGCCGGAAGCCGCGGCCGAGGGCTGCACGGACAGCTCGTACAGCAGCTGGGCCAGATGATCGTCTCCGGCGACCTGGGCGCGGACCGCCCGCTCGTCCCGGAGGAGATCGGACAGCGCTTCGAGGTCTCCCGCACCGTCGTCCGCGAATCCCTGCGCGTCCTCGAGGCCAAGGGCCTCGTCAGCGCCCGTCCCAACGTCGGCACCCGCGTCCGCCCGGTCAGCGACTGGAACCTCCTCGACCCGGACATCATCGAGTGGCGGGCCTTCGGGCCGCAGCGGGAGGACCAGCGCCGCGAGCTGGCCGAGCTGCGCTGGACCATCGAGCCCCTCGCCGCCCGCCTCGCCGCCGGCCACGGCCGCGAAGAGGTCCAGCAGCGCCTCACCGACATGGCCGAGATCATGGGCCACGCGCTGGCGCAGGGGGACGGGCTCACCTTCTCCCGCGCCGACGCCGAGTTCCACTCGCTGCTCCTCCAGGTCGCCGGCAACCGCATGCTGGAGCACCTCGCGGGCATCGTCTCCTCCGCCCTGCACGTCTCGGGCGCGCAGGCCGGCGGCTGTGACCGCCCCACCGAGGCGGGTGTGGGCCACCACCTCAGGATCGTCGACGCCGTGGGCGCGGGCGACGCCTCCGGCGCGGAGGCCGCGATGCGGCAGCTTCTCGTCACGCACCCCGACGTCGAGCGCGTCGTGCCCGCCCCGCGCGAGCACTGACCGCGCATCGGGAAGCGCGCCGCGGCGCGGCAAGGACGTGCCCGGGGCGCGTGAAGACGCCGAAGAGGAAGCGGACGGGCCCAGCAGGACAGGACGGACGGGGCCGTAGGGACGGGCCGCAGGCGCGGGACCGGGCCCCTGGCTCGCGCGTACGGCCGCACCGTCGGCCGTGCGCGCGAGCCGTTGCGGGCGAGGCCGTCACCAAGGCGCTCCGGGAGCTCGGTCCGGGGCGTCATAGGGTGTTCTGTCTCCTTAGATGGCCTTTAACTCCCTTATGGGGTGTGACTCGGGCCACGAGGATTGGGCGTAACGCTCTTTGAGGCAGTGCGATGACTAAAGAGGTGGTAGCGGCGGAGGGAATACAGCCCTCGGTCGAGGTGCTGAGTCCGTCTGCATCCACCACTCGCGCCGCCGGTTCATCCTTTGCCGGCGGTCGTCGGAACCGGTTCCTCGTCAGGGCGAGCCGGGGCCGGAAGCCGTTTCCATCGTTCCGAGAGGTTGTTCGTGTCGGCCAGCACATCCCGTACGCTCCCGCCGGAGATCGCCGAATCCGAGTCTCTGATGGCGCTCATCGAGCAGGGAAAGGCCGAGGGGCAGATCGCCGGCGACGACGTGCGTCGGGCCTTCGAGGCTGACCAGATTCCGCCAACCCAGTGGAAGAACGTTCTGCGCAGCCTCAACCAGGTCCTCGACGAGGAGGGTGTGACGCTGATGGTCAGTGCCGCCGAGGCGCCCAAGCGCACCCGCAAGAGCGTCGCAGCGAAGAGCCCGGCGAAGCGCACCGCCACCAAGGCCGTGGCCTCCAAGACGGTCACCTCCAGGCAGACCGCGTCCGCCTCCGCCACGTCCGCCTCCGGGGCGTACGGCGACGGCGAGGGTGACGAGGCCGTGGGCTCGCCCGCCAAGAAGGCCGCCACCAAGAAGGCGGCGGCGAAGAAGACGGTGGCGAAGAAGGCCACCGCCAAGAAGACCGCGGCGAAGAAGACCGCGTCCAAGAAGGACGCCGACGAGCTCCTCGACGACGAGATCGTCGATGAGACCCCCACCCCGGGCAAGGGCGGCGAAGAAGAAGACGAGACCGGCGAGAACAAGGGCTTCGTCCTCTCCGACGACGACGAGGACGACGCCCCCGCGCAGCAGGTCGCGGTGGCCGGTGCCACCGCCGACCCGGTCAAGGACTACCTCAAGCAGATCGGCAAGGTCCCCCTCCTCAACGCCGAGCAGGAGGTCGAGCTCGCCAAGCGCATCGAGGCGGGCCTGTTCGCCGAGGACAAGCTGGCGAACTCCGACAAGCTCGCCCCGAAGCTCAAGCGCGAGCTGGAGATCATCGCCGAGGACGGGCGCCGGGCCAAGAACCACCTGCTGGAGGCCAACCTCCGTCTGGTGGTCTCCCTGGCCAAGCGCTACACCGGCCGCGGCATGCTCTTCCTGGACCTCATCCAGGAGGGCAACCTCGGTCTGATCCGTGCGGTCGAGAAGTTCGACTACACCAAGGGCTACAAGTTCTCCACGTACGCGACCTGGTGGATCCGCCAGGCCATCACGCGCGCGATGGCCGACCAGGCCCGCACCATCCGTATCCCGGTGCACATGGTCGAGGTCATCAACAAGCTCGCGCGCGTGCAGCGCCAGATGCTCCAGGACCTGGGCCGCGAGCCCACCCCGGAGGAGCTGGCCAAGGAGCTCGACATGACCCCTGAGAAGGTCATCGAGGTCCAGAAGTACGGCCGTGAGCCGATCTCCCTCCACACCCCCCTGGGTGAGGACGGCGACAGCGAGTTCGGTGACCTCATCGAGGACTCCGAGGCGGTCGTCCCGGCCGACGCGGTCAGCTTCACCCTGTTGCAGGAGCAGCTGCACTCCGTCCTGGACACGCTCAGCGAGCGCGAGGCGGGCGTCGTCTCGATGCGCTTCGGTCTCACCGACGGTCAGCCGAAGACCCTCGACGAGATCGGCAAGGTCTACGGCGTGACGCGTGAGCGCATCCGTCAGATCGAGTCGAAGACGATGTCGAAGCTGCGGCACCCGTCCCGCTCGCAGGTCCTGCGCGACTACCTGGACTGATCGGCGCACTTCTTCGCCGTACCGAAGGCCCGGCCCCTCTCCCGAGGGGCCGGGCCTTCGGGCGTCCCCGGGGAGGCGATTTCCGGGTACGGCCGTCCGGCTCGGGATGCGGTGATCGCCGCGCGGGCTGACCCTGGGTGTGCAAGGAACTCCGCACCGTCAGGAGACTGCATGCGTTCGCTGAGCTACCCGCTGGCCGGCGCGGTCGCGCTGCTGCTGGCCTCGCCCCCTCCCGCCGCCGGGGACGGCGCGGTGCTCGGGGGGCAGGCCGTGCGGACGGCGGAGGCGCCCTGGACGGTGGCGCTGGCGAGCCGTGAGCGGTTCGGGGCCGCCCGGTCGGGGCAGTTCTGCGGCGGGGTCCTGGTGGGCCCCAGGACCGTCCTGACGGCCGCGCACTGCCTGAGCCGCGACGTGCTGGGCGTGGACGTGAGCGAGGCGAGGGACCTGAAGGTCATCGTCGGCCGGGACGACCTGCGGAGCGCGTCCGGGACGGAGATGGAGCTGCGCGACACCTGGGTCAACCCCGGTTTCGACTCCGCGAGCAACGCGGGCGACGTGGCCGTCCTCACTCTGAAGGAGCAAGTGAACCGGGCGCGGCTGATCCCGATGGCCCAGCGGGGCGACGCGGCCTACCGGCCGGGCACGCCGGCCACGGTCTACGGGTGGGGCGACACGGTCGGCAACGGCACGTACTCGGAGACCCTGCGGGCGGCGCAGGTGCTCGTCCTGGACGACGCCCTGTGCGAGTCGGCCTACCCGGGAAGTACCGAAGGCGTCTACCAGCGGTCGTCCATGCTGTGCGCCGGCATGGAGGACGGGGGCAGGGACGCCTGCCAGGGGGACAGCGGCGGGCCGCTCGTCGCGCAGGGGAAGCTGGTGGGCCTGGTGTCCTGGGGCAGCGGCTGCGGCCAGCCGGGCCACCCCGGGGTCTATACGAGGATCTCCTCGGTCGCGGCGCTGGTGCCGGACCACGGCACCGAGGGCGCGGTCGTGCCGCCCTCGAAGCCGCCCGAGCCCCCGGCCCCGCCGCAGCAGCCCCACCCTCCGGCCGTGCAGGCACCCCCGGCCGCCCGGCCGGCCGTGAGGACGCCGACCGCTCAGGCGCCCGTCTCAGCCGCTGTCGCGCCGGTCGGACGCCAGGGTGCCGGGGCCGCGCCGGGGAGGCCGTGGTGAGGGCCGTGGGGGCGTACAGGGGTCCTTCCGCTCCTGGCCGCGGGTGCCGGGAAGCGGAAGCGGGTACGAGAGCGGGCGGCCTCCCCCGAGGGGGTGGCCGCCCGCGGCTGCCCGGCCCTGGACGGCCGGACCTCGCTCGTCGTCGGATGCGATGTGTCAGCGTTCCATTGCGGACTCAACGGTCCTCGTCGGACGCGGACGCCGGAGGGGCGGTGAGCCGCTCCGTCTCGTCCTGTATCTCCGCGGCGATCTTCTTGAGTTCTGGCTCGAACTTACGCCCGTGGTGGGCGCAGAAGAGCAGTTCGCCGCCGCTCATGAGAACGACGCGCAGGTATGCCTGAGCGCCGCATCGGTCGCAGCGGTCAGCGGCCGTCAGCGGGCTCGCGGGGGTCAGAACAGTAGTCACGTCGCCTCTTCTCTAGCTCGACGAGCTGTCGTACCAGGGTCAACATCCAACCAGGCCGAAAACGTTCCCGCTCGCGGCTTTTCCTCGAAACTTCCTTCAGAGTGGGCCGGATCTTGATGGTTGGCGGCGAATGAGCCGTATTGCGTGGGCCTACGGTTTCACATCGCTGGGGGTTTTCGTCCTCCCGGCCGGCTTGCCGGGTTGTTCTTGAGGACGTGCCCGGAGCCTAAATGGTTCATGCCTCCAAGGGAACGTGATGTGCACGTCACCCCAACGAGTCATCGAACAGATGATCGATGCTGGACTAGCATGGGCCATCCCGTGGGTGGCTGCGCAAAGGCTCTACCTGGCCTCGGTACCCTCTGAGCGGCGACCCGAGCCACACCGTGCCCGAGCCGGGCCAAAAAGAAATTCAGCGAGGAGCGAACCGCGTGACCGCCGATACGTCCGTGCCGTCCACTGCGTTGCTCACCGGGGCAGACCGGGACGGATCCAACTACACCGCGCGGCACCTGCTCGTCCTCGAGGGTCTCGAGGCCGTCCGCAAGCGCCCCGGTATGTATATCGGCTCGACCGACAGCCGCGGCCTGATGCACTGCCTGTGGGAGATCATCGACAATTCCGTCGACGAGGCCCTGGGCGGCTTCTGCGACCGGATCGAGGTCGTCCTGCACGAGGACGGCTCCGTGGAGGTGCGGGACAACGGCCGCGGCATCCCCGTCGACGTCGAGCCCAAGACCGGGCTGTCCGGTGTCGAGGTCGTCATGACCAAGCTGCACGCGGGCGGCAAGTTCGGCGGCGGGTCGTACGCGGCCTCCGGCGGCCTGCACGGCGTCGGCGCCTCCGTCGTCAACGCCCTCTCCGCCCGCCTCGACGTCGAGGTCGACCGCAACAGCCGCACCCACGCGATCAGCTTCCGCCGCGGGGTACCCGGGATCTTCACCGAGTCCGGCCCCGACGCCCCCTTCGACCCCGCCAACGGCCTCCTCAAGGGCAAGAAGGTCCCCAAGGCCCGCACCGGCACCCGCATCCGCTACTGGGCGGACCGCCAGATCTTCCTCAAGGACGCCAAGCTCTCCCTGGAGAACCTCTACGGGCGCGCCCGGCAGACCGCGTTCCTGGTGCCCGGCCTGACCATCGTCGTCCGCGACGAGCGCGGCGTCGAGAGCGCGGAGGCCACCGAGGAGACCTTCCGCTACGACGGCGGCATCAGCGAGTTCTGCGAGTACCTCGCGCAGGACAAGGCCGTCTGCGACGTGCTGCGGCTGACCGGGCAGGGCACCTTCAAGGAGACCGTCCCGGTCCTGGACGACCGCGGTCACATGACGCCCACCGAGGTCACCCGCGAGCTCGGGGTGGACATCGCGCTGCGCTGGGGCACCGGCTACGACAGCACGGTGAAGTCGTTCGTCAACATCATCGCCACCCCCAAGGGCGGCACGCACGTGGCCGGATTCGAGCGCTCGATCACCAAGACCGTCAACGAGGTGCTCCGCTCGTCGAAGCTGCTGCGGGTCGCCGAGGACGACGTCGTCAAGGACGACGCCATGGAGGGGCTCACCGCGGTCGTGACCGTGCGGCTGGCGGAGCCGCAGTTCGAGGGGCAGACCAAGGAGGTGCTGGGCACCTCGGCCGCCACCCGGATCGTGGCGAACGTGGTGGCCAAGGAGCTCAAGGCGTTCCTCGCCTCCACCAAGCGTGACGCCAAGCAGCAGGCGCGCGCGGTGATGGAGAAGGTCGTCGCCGCGGCCCGCACCCGCATCGCGGCCCGGCAGCACAAGGAGGCCCAGCGGCGGAAGACGGCCCTGGAGTCGTCCTCGCTGCCGGCCAAGCTGGCCGACTGCCGCAGTGACGACGTCGAGCGCAGCGAGCTGTTCATCGTCGAGGGCGACTCCGCGCTCGGCACGGCGAAACTGGCACGGAACTCCGAGTTCCAGGCGCTGCTGCCCATCCGCGGCAAGATCCTCAATGTCCAGAAGTCGTCGGTCTCGGACATGCTCAAGAACGCCGAGTGCGGCGCGATCATCCAGGTGATAGGAGCCGGGTCCGGCCGGACCTTCGACATCGACGCGGCACGCTACGGGAAGGTCATCTTCCTGGCCGACGCCGATGTCGACGGCGCGCACATCCGCTGTCTGCTGCTGACCCTCTTCCAGCGGTACATGCGGCCCATGGTCGAGGAGGGCCGGGTCTTCTCGGCGGTGCCGCCGCTGCACCGGGTCGAGCTCACCCGCCCCAAGAAGGGGCAGGACAAGTACATCTACACCTACTCCGACGGCGAGCTGCGCCAGACGCTGATGGACCTGGACCGCAAGAACATCCCCTACAAGGACGGCATCCAGCGGTACAAGGGCCTCGGTGAGATGGACGCCGACCAGCTCGCGGAGACCACCATGTCCCCGCGCCACCGCACGCTGCGGCGCATCAACATCAGCGACCTGGAGGCCGCGGAGCGCGCCTTCGACCTCCTGATGGGCAACGAGGTGGCACCGCGCAAGGAGTTCATCACCAGCTCCGCGGCCACCCTGGACCGCTCGCGCATCGACGTCTGACGGGCTGCCCGCCCAGCCCTGCCGGCCCGGCGGTCCGGCTCAGCGGACCGCCCAGGCGTAACGGTGTTCCGGACGGCCCGTCTCCCCGTACTTCAGGGTGAGACGGAGCCGGCCGGACTCCTCCAGCCGTTTGAGATAGCGCTGCGCGGTGGAGCGGCTCAGCCCTGCCCGCGCGGCGACCTCGTGCGCCGACAAGGGGCGCGCCGCGTCCGAGAGCACCCGCCGGATGAGCTCGGCCGTCGGGGCGGAGTGCCCCTTGGGCAGCGGGGTGCTCGTCGCCGCCGTGCGCAGGGTGCCGAAGATCCGGTCGACCTGGTCCTGCCCCGCCTCGTCCGCGTCGTCCAGGGTCCGGCGCAGTTGCGCGTACGCCTCCAGCCTCACCCGCAGCCCGGCGAAGGTGAACGGCTTGACGAGGTACTGCAGGGCGCCGTACGACATCGCCGCCTGCACGGTCGCGATGTCGCGCGACGCCGTCACCATGATCACGTCGGTGAGATGGCCCCGCTGCCGGACGCGGCGCACCAGGGACAGGCCCGTCTCGTCCGGCAGGAAGTGGTCCAGCAGGACCAGATCGATCCCGCCCCGCTCCAGCACGGCCATGGCCTGGGCCGCGGTGTGCGCGGTGGCGCCGACGCGGAAGCCCGGCACCCGGGTGACGTACGCGGCGTTGATCTCGGCCACGCGGAAGTCGTCGTCCACGACCAGGACCTCGATCATCTGTTGACCCCTTCGAGCGAGCGCAGTGCTTCCGGCAGTACTACGGTGAACACCGCGCCGCCGCCTTCCCGTTCACCGGCGTGTGCCGAGCCCCCGTACCGCTCCGCCAGCCGCCGTACGAGCGAGAGGCCGAGGCCCCGGCGGCGGTGCGGCGGCGGCTCTTTGGTGGACCAGCCGTCGGCGAAGACCAGCTCCCCGGCGCCGGGCGGCACGCCCGGCCCGTTGTCCGAGATCCGCACCACGACGGTGGATCCCACAGCCCGTAGCTCCACTTCCACGAACGCCTCTCTCCCGCTGGTTTTCTCCTCCGGCGGGCGCGTGGCCCCCGCCGCGTCCAGTGCGTTGTCCACGAGGTTGCCCAGCACGGTGACCAGGTCGCGGGGGTCCACCACGCGGTCGGGCAGCGAGGTCGCCGGGCTCACCCGCAGGGCCACCCCGCGCTCCGCCGCGACCGCGCTCTTGCCCACCAGCAGGGCACCGACCAGCGGGTCGTGCACCCGCTCGGTGACCTCCTCGGCGGTGGCCCGGTGCGCGCCCGTCACCTCGGCCAGGAAGGCGGCCGCCTGCTCGTGCAGGCCCAGCTCCAGCAGTCCGACGAGGGTGTGCAGCCGGTTGGCGTGCTCGTGGTCCTGGGCGCGCAGCGCGTCCGTGAGGCCCCGGGTGCCGTCCAGCTCCCGGCGGAGGTGCTCCAGCTCGGTGCGGTCGCGCAGGGTGGCCACGGTGCCCCCGTCGGCGGTGTCCATGCGGTTGGCGACCAGGACGCGCCCGTCCCGGACGGTGAGCAGGTCCGTGCCGGTCACCCGCCCGGCCAGGACGTCGGTGGTGCGCCCCGGCGGCAGCACGCTGTCGAGGGGCCTGCCGGTGGCGTCGGGGCCGAGCCCGAGCAGCCGCTGGGCCTCGTCGTTGACGAGCCGTACCCTCCCGCGCCGGTCGAGGGCGACGACGCCCTCGCGGATGCCGTGCAGGATGGCCTCGCGCTCCTCCAGGAGGGCGGATATCTCGGAGAGTTCGATGCCGTGGGTGCGCTTGCGCAGCCGCCGGGAGACGGCCAGCGCCGCCAGGGCACCGGCCGCGAGCGCGGCGCCCGCGTAGAGCAGGATGCCGGGCACGGCCTGCACCAGCAGGGCGTGCACGTGGTCGTAGGCGATGCCCACGGACACGGCCCCGACCACGGCGCCCCCGGTGTCCCGCAGGGGCACCTTGCCCCGCGCGGAGCGGCCGAGGGTGCCCTCCCCGACGCCCGTCCACTCGCGCCCGCCGAGGGCCTGCCCGGGGTCGGTGCTGACGCGCCGGCCGATCCGGGAGGGGGTGGTGTGGGAGTAGCGGATGCCCCGGGTGTCGACGACCACGACGTAGCTGGCGCCGGTGGCCAGCCGGACGCGCTCGGCTCCCGCCTGCACCGGGCCCCCGGCGGCGGGCCGGCTCGTCAGCAGGTCGCGGGCCAGGCCGGGCTGGGCGGCGGTGGTCTGGGCGATGGCCAGGGCCCGGCGCTCCGCCTGGTCGTTCAACTGGGCGCCCAGCGGGGCGAGGAAGAGCCCGGTGGCGAGCCCGGTGACACCCGTGATGATCAGCAGGTGGACGAGCAGAACCTGCGCGAAGACGCGGCGGGGCCACCGGGGGCGCATGCGAGTCCCTTTCGTGTCGTCACCCGACCGTGCCGGAGCATGCTCCGCCGCGGCGGCTTTCCGATACTGCAGCGTCAGCAGAACGTATCCCCAACGGGCCCCGTCCCCCGGTTCCGTGGCGCATTCGTTGTTCTACCGCGAGCAGAACGAGCAGAACAGGGTTCGCGCGCTCAAGCCGCACAGCGCCCACAAGCCTGCCGGGCCGGCCGCCGCCGGCCCTAGCCTCCAGCACCGGCCGCCCCGCGGGACGGCGGGGCCGGTGAGCCGGGCACACGGGCGAGCGAGGAGCGACGAGGATGACCATCGGCAGGAACGGCCAAGGCGCGCCGGACGGTGCCCCCGCGATCGAACTGCGCGGGGCGAGCAAGGTCTTCAGGACGCCCTCGGGGGCGGGCCACACCGCCGTGCGGGATCTCGATCTGACCGTGGCCCGGGGCGAGTTCGTGGCGGTCGTCGGGCCGACCGGGTGCGGGAAGTCGACCACGCTCACCCTGGTCAGCGGCCTGGAGGAGCCCACCGAGGGCGAGGTGCTGATCGGTGGCGAGCCGGTTACCGGGATCAGGCCGGAGGTCGGCTTCGTCTTCCAGCAGGACGCGGTCTTCCCCTGGCGCACGGTCCTGTCCAACGTGATGGCCGGGCCGCGCTTCCGGGGCGTGCCGAAGGCACAGGCGCGGGAGCGGGCCCGCGACTGGCTCGGGCGGGTGGGGCTCGCCTCCTTCGCCGACCGCTATCCGCACCAGCTCTCCGGCGGCCAGCGCAAGCGGGTGGCGCTCGCCCAGACGCTGGTGGGCGACCCGTCGATCCTGCTCATGGACGAACCGTTCTCCGCGCTCGACGTGCAGACCCGGGCGCTGATGTCGGACGAGCTCCTGGAGCTGTGGGGCGGTGCCCGCCCCGGCGGGGCGGCCGCGTCGGTCGTGTTCGTCACCCACGACCTGGAGGAGGCCATCGCGCTCGCCGACAAGGTCGTGGTGATGACGGCGGGCCCGGCCACCGTCAAGCAGGTCTTTCCCGTCCCGCTGGAGCGCCCGCGCAAGGTCGAGTCCGTCCGCCTGGAAGCGGCGTTCATCGAGATCTACCGCGAGATCTGGTCCTCGCTCGGTGAAGAGGTCCGCATCACCCGTGAGCGGGGTGCCTCCCGTGTCGCCTGAGTCCTTCGCCGCCCCCGTGGCGGCCGCCGAGCGCGTCACCGGCCGCGGCGAGGCCCGGGCGCGGGCCGCCCGGCACCGCAGGCTGCTCGTCCACACGGCACGGGTGCTGGTGCTCGCCGTGGCCGTGGGCGCCTGGGAGGTGCTGGCCCGCGCCGAGGTCATCGACCCGTTCAACTTCTCGATGCCGTCGCGGATCTGGGACCAGATCGTCCAGTGGACCCTGCACGGCACCGCGCAGGGCTCGCTCGGCGAACAGATCTGGTACACGCTCTACGAGGCCCTGTGCGGCTGGGGCATCGGGGTGTCCGCCGGTGTGGTGTTCGGCATCACGCTGGGCCGCGTGCCCTTCCTCGCCGACGTCCTCGGCCCGTACATCAAGGTCCTCAACGCGCTGCCGCGCATCGTCCTCGCGCCGATCTTCCTGATCTGGTTCGGCCTCGGACCGGCGTCCAAGGTCGCCTCGGCGGTGGTACTGGTCTTCTTCCCCGTCTTCTTCAACGCCTTCCAGGGCGCCCGCGAGGTGGACCGCCACCTGGTCGCCAACGCCCGCGTCCTGGGCGCGTCCAACCGCCGGGTGACGTTCCAGGTCGTCATCCCCTCGGCGACCTCCTGGATCTTCACCAGCCTCCATGTGAGCTTCGGCTTCGCGCTGATCGGCGCCATCGTCGGCGAGTACATCGGCGCCACCCACGGCATCGGACTCCTGGTCTCCGCCTCCCAGGGCACCTTCAACTCGGCGGGCGTGTACGCCGCCATGGTCATCCTCGCCGTCGTCGCGCTGCTCGCGGAGGGGCTGCTGACCTTCGCCGAGAAGCGGCTCTTCCGCTGGAAGCCGCCGCAGCCGGGCGCGGACCGCTGAAGCCCCCCACCCGAACCTCCGACCCCGAGGAACAGCCGATGCGTACGTTCAGCAAGCTCGCCAGGGTCCGCGCGGCGGCCGTGGCGGGAGCGCTCTGCCTCTCCCTCGCCGGCTGCGCCGACGAGGTCTCCTCCAACGGCGCGGAGCAGGCCCCGGGAGCGGCCGGCGGCGACACCGTCAAGATCATGGTCGGTGGTCTGGACAAGGTCATCTACCTGCCCGCGGTCCTCACCCAGCGGCTGGGCCACTTCCGGGAGCAGGGCGTGTCCGTCCAGCTGCTGACCGAACAGGCCGGTGTCCAGGCCACCACCTCGCTCGTCGCCGGCGACGTCCAGGGCGTCGTCGGCTTCTACGACCACACGCTCGGCCTTCAGGTGAAGGGCAAGCGGGTGGAGTCCGTCGTGCAGCTGGCGCAGACGCCGGGGGAGGTGGAAGTCGTCTCCAAGAAGGCCGCGTCCCGTATCGCCTCGCCCAAGGACTTCAAGGGCAGGAAGCTGGGCGTCACCGGCCTCGGGTCGTCCACCGATTTCCTGACGAAGTACCTGGCGGTGAAGAACGGGGTGAAGGTCAGCGAGTTCACCCCGGTGGCCGTCGGCGCCGGGCAGACCTTCATCTCCGCCCTCCAGCAGGGGGCCATCGACGGCGGCATGACCACCGACCCGACGGTCGCGCAGGTGCTCGCCAAGGACCTGGGCACGGTCCTCGTCGACATGCGCACCCCCGAGGGGTCGCGGGCCGCGCTCGGCGGGCTCTACCCCGCGTCCAGCCTGTACATGAACACCGACTGGGTGAACAGCCACAAGGACGTCGTGCAGAAGCTCGCCAACGCATTCGTCAAGACCCTCAAGTGGATGTCCGAGCACACCCCCGAGGAGATCGCCGCGAAGATGCCCGCCGACTACGCCAAGGGCGGCAAGGAGCTCTACGCGCAGGCGGTGAAGAGCACGCTGCCGATGTTCACCAAGGACGGCGTGATGCCGGCCGACGGGCCGCGGACCGTGCTGGAGGTGCTCCGGTCCTTCCACCCCGACCTCAAGAACGGCGAGGTGGACCTGGCGAAGACCTACACCACGGAGTTCGTCAGGAAAGCGGGGCTGGTCAGGAAAGCGGGGTGACGGACACGACGTCCATCCGCGCCGGGACGCCGGGCGCCCGGCCGCAGCTCTCCGGGCGGGGCGGCTCCGCGGCGCCCTGCTCGACCGCGACCCGCCAGGCCCGGCCGTCGGCGTGGGCGACGGTCACCGACCAGTGCGGGGCCGCGCCCTCGGTCCGCGGCACGTCCAGGGCGTCCGCGCCGTCCTCGCCGGTCAGCTCGCGCACGGCCAGCTCCGCCGCCTGGGCCGGGCGCTCCCAGGCCGAGCGGCCGCGGCAGTCCGCGGTCACCACGCGGCCGTCGCGGGCCGCCTCCAGGACCTCCTTGACCTCGTGGGCGCCGACCCGGCCGTAGGCGTAGCCGTACGGCAGCACGAAGAGGGTCGGCGAGAAGCGGTGGCCACCGATATGGGTGATCTCCCATGCCTCGACGCCGCCCGCGGCGGCCAGCTCCGCGGCGAGCGGGCGGCCGAGCAGGGCGCAGCAGCGGTCGCGCTTGCCATTGGTGCAGACGAACACCAGCGGATCCCCCTGGTAGGCGTCCCCCAGGCCGCCGTGCTCGCCCGCGCCCAGGGCCGGGAAGTCCAGCGCGGTCAGGACGGCCGGGTCGGGGACGGCGGCCGTACGGATCCAGGAGCGGCCCGGTGCGGTGTGGGCCACGATCACCCGCTGGGTGGCGGGGGTGTGGCAGTCGGCGTGCCGGCCCGGGCGCCGGATCAGGGCGATCCGTACGCCGGTGCCCGCGGCCGCCTCCTCCAGGGCCCGGCCCACGGCGGGGTCGAGGTGGCTGGAGGTGAGGGCGTTCGCACCCCAGGGCCCCGGCTGTTCGAGCAGCAGCCAGGTCCGGGCGGTGGCCGCGGTACCGGCCAACGGCTCGGACAACTGGAGGGAGGCAGTCGCACACAGACTCACATAGGCAAGCCTAACCTGAGTTGGAGTCATGGGCATCGATGATCGGACAGCCACCACAGTGGCCGATGAGGCTGATGGTGCCAGACCACCCGGCCCGGGCCGGGAGGTGGCGCGCCCATATCCTGAACCGGGCGGAGCATCCGCACACCACCCGCCCGCAGGGCCGGCCCGCCGCGGCCGGCTCCCCGCCGACGCCCGACGCGTGAGGGAGGCGCCCCCTTGGCGAAACGACAGATCCCGGTCATCGTGCTCGCAGGTTTCCTGGGTTCCGGCAAGACCACCCTGCTCAACCACCTGCTGAGCCGGAGCGGAGGCAGCCGGATCGGTGTCGTCGTCAACGACTTCGGCAGCATCGAGATCGACGCGATGAGCGTCGCCGGCCAGGTCGACTCCATGGTCTCCCTCGGCAACGGCTGCCTGTGCTGCGCCGTCGACACCAGCGAGCTCGACGTCTTCCTGGAGCGGCTCGCCCGCCCGGCCGCGCGGATCGACGTCATCGTCATCGAGGCCAGCGGCCTGGCCGAGCCGCAGGAACTCATCCGCATGATCCTGGCCAGCGACAACAAGAACATCGTCTACGGCGGCCTGGTCGAGGTCGTCGACGCCGCGGAATTCCCCCGCACCCGCGCCCGGCACCCCGAACTCGACCGGCACGTGGCCCTCGCCGACCTCGTCGTCCTCAACAAGGCCGACCGGGTGGGGGAGGAGGAGCACCGGGCCGTCCTCGACGAGCTCGGGCGGCTCGCCCCCGGCCGGGCCGTCGTCCCCGCCTCCTACGGGCGCGTGGACCCCGAGCTGCTCTTCGACCGCAAGCCGCCGGAGCGCGAGGAGGCGATACGCCAGCTCTCCTTCGAGGACCTCGTGCGGGAGGAGGAGTGCCACGACCACGACGGCCACCTCCACAGCGCCTACGACAGCGTGGCCTTCACCTCGCCCGCGCCCATGGACCCGCGCAGGCTCATGGAGTTCCTCGACCACAGGCCCGACGGCCTCTACCGCATCAAGGGCTTCGTCCACTTCGCGGTGACCGGGCACCGCGGCAAGCGGTACGCGCTCCACGCCGTCGGCGACTTCCTGCGCTTCTACCCCGCGCCCTGGGGGCGCGGGGAGGAGCGGGCCACCCGGCTCGTCCTGATCGGCACGGGCATCGACACCGAGGCCCTGCGAGCCGGCCTGGAGGCGTGCCGGGTGACGGAGCCGGCGCGGGACGCCGAGGAGCACACGATGTGGGGCGTCCTGCGGTACGTGCACGCCTGACCCGACCGGCCGGCCCCGTGCCGCCGGCATGGCGGGCCCGCCACGTCAGCGAGAACGGGGCCCGCCGGCGGGGGCGGTCACCGTGCTCACACGGGGCCCGCCACCACCGCCACGGCCTTCGTCAGCGGGGTGCCCGAGCCGTCCCGGCGCGGGTCCGGCTCCGGCAGGTCCGCCGGGGAGCCGTTCGCGGTCGCGGCACGGGCCGGCGCGGCACCCGCCCAGGCCACGACCAGGGCGTCCTCACCCTTGAGGAAGCGCTGGCAGCGCACACCGCCCGTCGCCCTGCCCTTGCGCGGGTACTGGTCGAACGGCGTCAGCTTCGCCGACGTCTCCGAGGCGCCCAGCAGCGTCCCCACCGCGCCCGCGACGGTGAACACCACCGCGTCCACCGCGGGGTCCACGGCGGTGAAGGAGATCACCTTCGCGCCGGCGGAGAGCTTGATGCCGGCCATACCGCCCGCCGGCCGGCCCTGCGGCCGCACCTGCCCCGCCGGATAGCGCAGCAGCTGGGCGTCGTCGGTGATGAAGACCAGATCCTCCTCACCGGTGCGCAGCTCCACCGCGCCGACGATCCGGTCACCCTCCTTGAGGGAGATGACCTCCAGCTCCTCCTTGTTCGCCGGATAGTCCGGCACCACGCGCTTGACGACGCCCTGCTCCGTGCCGATCGCCAGGCCCGGCGAGGACTCGTCCAGCGTGGTGAGACAGATCACCCGCTCGCCGTCGTCCAGCGACAGGAACTCCGACACCGGAGCGCCGCCCGAGAGATTGGGCGCCGACGCCGTCTCCGGGAGCTGCGGCAGGTCGATCACCGGCATCCGCAGCAGCCGCCCGGCGGACGTCACCGCGCCCACATCGGCCCGGGCCGTGGCCGGGACCGCCGAGACGATCACATCGTGCTTGACGCGCTTGGCCCCCCGGTCGCCGCCCTCGCCCTCGAACGGCGCGCCTCCGGCCGTCCGGGCCAGCAGGCCGGTGGACGACAGCAGCACCCGGCAGGGGTCGTCCGCGACCTCCAGGGGCACCGCCGACGCCGGCGCGCCGGCCGACTCCAGCAGCACCGTGCGCCGGTCCGTGCCGAACTTCTTCGCCACGTCGGCCAGTTCGCCGGAGACGAGCTTGCGCAGCTCGGAGTCGGAGTCCAGGATGCGCGTCAGCTCCTCGATCTCCGCGTTGAGCCGGTCGCGCTCCGACTCCAGCTCCACGCGGTCGAACTTCGTCAGACGGCGCAGCGGGGTGTCGAGGATGTACTGCGTCTGGATCTCGGAGAGCGAGAACCGCGCGATGAGGGCCTCCTTGGCCTGCGCGGCGTTATCACTCGATCGAATGATCCTGATGACTTCGTCGATGTCGAGGAGCGCCACCAGCAGCCCCTCGACCAGGTGCAGCCGGTCCCGCCGCTTGCCGCGCCGGAACTCGCTGCGCCGGCGCACCACGTCGAAGCGGTGGTCGACGTAGACCTCCAGCAGCTCCTTGAGGCCGAGCGTCAGGGGCTGTCCGTCCACCAGCGCCACGTTGTTGATGCCGAAGGACTCCTCCATCGGCGTCAGCTTGTAGAGCTGCTCCAGGACGGCCTCGGGGTTGAAGCCGTTCTTGATCTCGATGACGAGCCGCAGCCCGTGCGAGCGGTCGGTGAGGTCCTTGACGTCGGCGATGCCCTGGATCTTCTTCGAGCCGACCAGGTCCTTGATCTTGGAGATCACCTTCTCCGGGCCGACCGAGTAGGGCAGCTCCGTGACCACGAGCCCCTTGCGACGGGCCGTCACATTCTCCACGGCGACCGTCGCGCGGATCTTGAACGTGCCGCGGCCCGTCTCGTAGGCGTCGCGGACCCCGCTCAGCCCGACGATCCGGCCGCCCGTGGGCAGGTCGGGGCCGGGGATGTACTTCATCAGGGTGTCGAGATCGGCGGCCGGGTGCCGGATCAGGTGCCGGGCGGCGGCGATGACCTCGCCCAGATTGTGCGGCGGCATGTTCGTCGCCATACCGACGGCGATCCCGGACGAGCCGTTGACCAGCAGGTTCGGATACGCGGCGGGCAGGGCGACCGGCTCCTGCTCGCTGCCGTCGTAGTTCGGCGCGAAATCGACGGTGTCCTCGTCGATCGACTCCGTCATCAGCGACGTCGCCGAGGCCATCCTCGCCTCGGTGTACCGCATCGCGGCGGGCGGGTCGTCATTGCCCAGCGAGCCGAAGTTGCCGTGGCCGTCGACGAGCGGCACCCGCATCGAGAACGGCTGGGCCATGCGCACCAGGGCGTCGTAGATGGAGGCGTCACCGTGCGGGTGCAGCTTGCCCATCACCTCGCCGACGACACGGGCGCACTTGACGTACGAGCGCTCGGGGCGCAGGCCCATCTCGTTCATCTGGAAGAGGATGCGGCGCTGGACGGGCTTGAGGCCGTCGCGCGCATCGGGCAGGGCCCGGGAATAGATGACCGAGTACGCGTACTCGAGGAAGGAGCCCTGCATCTCGTCGACGACGTCGATGTCGAGGATGCGCTCCTCGAAGTTCTCCGGCGGCGGGGTCTTCGTGCTGCGGCGGGCCATCGCGGCTGCGGCTCCTTCGATCGATTGCCGAGGCATGGGTGAGGCAGGGGTCTGACGCGGACCATTGTGGACCGCCCCACTGACATCCCCGACCGCGACCCGTCCGTAAGAGCGCACCGCTCCGGGAACTTCGCCAGATGTCAGCGCGCTTGCATACAGTGACAGGACTGTTCATCACGCGAGTCATCGCGAACCGTCGCGAGATTGCAAGCGATCGAAGGGACGTACATGCCCATGGGTCACACGGCCACGCAACAGGCCGGTTCCAGCGGCCTGAAAGCGACCGAGCACCGCCTGGCCAACGGCCTGCGGGTCGTGCTCTCCGAGGACCACCTGACCCCGGTCGCCGCCGTCTGCCTCTGGTACGACGTCGGCTCGCGCCACGAAGTCAAGGGCCGTACCGGACTCGCCCACCTCTTCGAGCACCTTATGTTCCAGGGCTCGGCCCAGGTCAAGGGCAACGGCCACTTCGAGCTGGTGCAGGGGGCCGGCGGCTCGCTGAACGGCACCACCAGCTTCGAGCGGACCAACTACTTCGAGACCATGCCCGCCCACCAGCTCGAGCTGGCCCTGTGGCTGGAAGCCGACCGGATGGGCTCGCTGCTCACCGCCCTCGACGAGGAGTCGATGGAAAACCAGCGGGACGTCGTCAAGAACGAGCGCCGCCAGCGGTACGACAATGTGCCCTACGGCACAGCCTTCGAGAAGCTGACCGCCAAGGTCTTCCCCGACGGCCACCCCTACCACCACACCCCGATCGGCTCCATGGCCGACCTGGACGCCGCCTCGCTGGAGGACGCCCGCGCGTTCTTCCGCACGTACTACGCCCCCGGCAACGCCGTGCTGTCCGTGGTCGGCGACATCGACCCCGAGCAGACCCTGGCCTGGATCGAGAAGTACTTCGGCTCCATCCCCGCCCACGACGCCAAGCAGCCCCCGCGCGACGGCTCCCTCCCCGACGTCATCGGCACGGAGCTGCGCGAGGTCGTCCGCGAAGAGGTCCCCGCGCGCGCCCTGATGGCCGCCTACCGGCTGCCGCAGGACGGCACCCGCGAGGCCGACGCCGCCGACCTCGCCCTCACCGTCCTCGGCGGCGGCGAGTCCTCCCGGCTCCACAACCGCCTGGTCCGCCGCGACCGCACCGCCGTCGCCGCGGGCTTCGGCATGCTGCGGCTCGCCGGCGCCCCCTCGCTCGGCTGGCTGGACGTCAAGACCTCCGGCGGGGTCGAGGTGCCCGCCATCGAGGCCGCCGTCGACGAGGAGCTGGCCCGCTTCGCCGCCGAGGGCCCGACCGCCGAGGAGATGGAGCGCGCCCAGGCCCAGCTGGAGCGCGAGTGGCTCGACCGCCTCTCCACCGTCAGCGGCCGCGCCGACGAACTGTGCCGCTTCGCCGTGCTGTTCGGCGACCCGCAGCTCGCCCTCACCGCCGTCCAGCGCGCCCTGGACATCACCCCGGAGGAGGTGCAGCAGGTCGCCAAGGCCCGGCTGCGCCCCGACAACCGCGCCGTGCTGGTCTACGAGCCCACGGCCCCCGACGAAGCAGCCGACGCCGACGTGACCGACGCGGCAGTCCCGGACGAGGAGACGGCCAAGTGAGCGACACCGTGGCCACCGGCACCCCGATGGACCTCCACCCCCGGCCGCAGGCCGGCGAGGCGACCCCCTGGGCCTTCCCCGCCCCCGAGCGCGGCGAGCTGCCCAACGGCCTCACCCTGCTGCGCTGCCACCGCCCCGGCCAGCAGATCGTCGCCGTCGAGGTGAACCTCGGCGCGCCCCTGGACGCCGAGCCGGAGGGCCTCGACGGCGTCGCCACCATCATGGCGCGGGCCCTCACCGAGGGCACCGACAAGCACACCGCCGAGGAGTTCACGGCCGCGCTGGAGCGCTGCGGCGCCAGCCTGGACGCGCACGCCGACCACCCCGGCATCCGGGTCTCCCTGGAGGTCCCGGCCTCCCGGCTCCCCAAGGCGCTCGGCCTGCTCGCCGACGCCCTGCGCGCCCCCGCCTTCCCCGACAGCGAGATCGAGCGCCTCGTCCGCAACCGCCTGGACGAGATCCCGCACGAGCTGGCCAACCCCTCCCGCCGGGCCGCCATGGCCCTCTCGCGGGCGCTCTTCCCCGCCGACTCGCGGATGTCCCGGCCCCGCCAGGGCACGGAGGAGACCGTCGCCCGCATCGACGCCGCCGCCGTGCGGGCCTTCTACGCGGCCCACGTCCGGCCCGCCACCGCCACGGCCGTCGTCGTCGGCGACTTCACCGGCATCGACCTCGACGCGGCCCTCGCCGAGACGCTCGGCGCCTGGACCGGCCCGGCCGCCGAGCCCCGCCCGGTGCCGCCGATCACCGCCGACGACACCGGGCGCGTCGTCATCGTCGACCGCCCCGGCGCGGTCCAGACGCAGGTGCTCATCGGCCGGATCGGCGCCGACCGGCACGACCGCGTCTGGCCGGCCCAGGTGCTCGGTACGTACTGCCTCGGCGGCACCCTCACCTCCCGCCTCGACCGCGTCCTGCGCGAGGAGAAGGGCTACACCTACGGCGTGCGGGCCTTCGGCCAGGTGCTGCGCTCCACCGCGCAGGGCACGGGCGCGGCCATGCTCGCCATCAGCGGCTCGGTGGACACCGCCTCCACCGGCCCGGCCCTGGCCGACCTGTGGGCCGTGCTGCGCACCCTCGCGGCCGAGGGGCTGACCGACGCCGAGCGGGACAGCGCCGTGCAGAACCTCGTGGGCGTCGCCCCGCTGAAGTACGAGACGGCCGCGGCCGTCGCCGGGACGCTCGCCGACCAGGTCGAGCAGCACCTCCCCGACGACTTCCAGGCCCGGCTCTACGAGCGCCTCGCGCAGACCGGCACCGTGGAGGCCACCGCCGCCGCTGTCAACGCGTTTCCGGTGGACCGCCTGGTGACGGTCCTCGTCGGTGACGCCGCCGAGATCGAGGCGCCCGTGAAGGCGCTGGGCATCGGAGAGGTGACGGTGATCACGGGCTGAGCTGGGCGGATCCGCGTCCGGCCCGGTCCGGCCGGTCCTGACACGGCTCTGATGGGGGCTCATATCGCCCGGGAGGCACGCGAGACCGACGGGTCACGCGTGCCTCCTTTATGTCCGATTTAGTGGAGTGGTTGCACCTCTGAACTGTGGTGTACGCCACAAAACATGAGTTCTGTTTGCCGTGGGAAAGAGGCGGCGTCTAGCGTCAGGGCGGCTGTCCGTCATATTGCGCGCCGCATCCGCGGCACCGGGCAGCCATCGCCGAATCCCCGTACGGCGCGAGCCGGGGGAACCGGGGACCCACATGTCCCCTGGGGTGAATCGGTTCCCTTTCCGGAGGGAGTCGTAGGAGACCTTCCTGCTCCGAACCCGTCAGCTAACCCGGTAGGCGAGAAGGAAGGAAAGGATCAGCCGTACCTATGGCGTTCACTCGTGCCACCGGGAAGCACCGCCGTCCGAGCCGCGCCGTCCGCACCGGCGCGAACATCGCGGGCATAGCCACCCTCACGGCCACCGGTGTCGTCGCGGGCTTCGCCGCCCCGGCGCTCGCCGCGACCGACGACGCGCCCCGCACCGAGGACACCGGCCTGACCCAGGCCATCGTCATCGGCGACGACACGGCTGACCGCGTCGGCGAGCAGGCCGAGGTCCAGCGCACCAGCGCCGAGGAGACCACCGCCCGCCTCCAGGCCGAGGCCGAGGCCAAGAAGGAGGCCGCCGCGGTCAAGAAGGCCGCGGACGAGGCCAAGCGCAAGGCCGACGCCGAGCGCGCCGAGAAGGAGCGGGCCGACCGCGAGGAGCAGCGCAAGCGCCTCAACGCCTACGTCGCGCCCATCGACGGCTCCTACGTCTCGACCTCCTACAAGGCGTCCAGCGGCCTGTGGTCCTCCGGCAGCCACACCGGTGTCGACTTCCACGCCGCCGAGGGCTCCACGGTGCAGTCCGTGGGCGCCGGCACCGTCGTCGAGGCCGGCTGGGGCGGCGCGTACGGCAACAACGTCGTCATCAAGCACAACGACGGCACCTACACGCAGTACGGCCACCTCAGCTCGATCAGCGTCAGCGCCGGCCAGGCGGTCACCGCGGGCCAGCAGATCGGCATCTCCGGCTCCACGGGCAACGTCACCGGCCCGCACCTGCACTTCGAGGCCCGCACCGGCGCGACGTACGGCACCGACATCGACCCGGTCGAGTACCTGCGCTCGCACGGCGTCGGCATCTGACGGTCGCCCGACCGCCCCTGACGCGCCGTCCGCCGCGACGGGCGCGCGACACGCTTCATCGAAGGCCCCGGCCCCCGGCCGGGGCCTTTGTGTTGGCCAAAACATATCGATGGAAACACCGTGGCCATCGGAATTCGCACCCGACTGCAATAGAGTCGCTCAACAAGTGACAATAGGCCGCGTTTCGCGGAGGTCAATGCGGAGGTACACCCATGCGGGGCCGTACGTGAGCGGGGACGGCAGAGCGGTGCGGGACGGCCGCCGCATTTCGACGCACGCCGTCTGCACGGCCATCCGGGACGACATCGTCTCCGGCAGGTTCCCGCCCGGCAGCCGGCTCACCGAGGAGCTCCTCGCCCGGCAGTACGGCGTCTCCCGGGTACCGGTCCGCGAGGCCCTGCGCACCCTGGCCTCCGAAGGGTTCGTCACCACCCGCCGGCACGCGGGCGCCTGCGTGGCGGAGCCCACCGAGCGGGAGGCGGCCGACCTCCTGGACGTCCGGGCCCTGCTGGAGCCGCTGGGCGCGGCGCGGGCCGCGCAGCGGCGCACGGAGGCGCATGTAAAGGTGTTGCGCGGGCTGGTCAAGCTCGGTCAGGAGCGCGCCCGTGCCGGGCTGACGGCCGAACTGCGGCCCTTGAGCGACTGGTTCGACGAGACGCTCGCCCAGGCGTCGGGCAGTCCCAGCCTCGCCGGGCTCCTCACCCAGCTGCGGCTGAAGATCGCCTGGGTGTACGTGCCGGAGCCGCCCGCCCGGCCGGTGGAGGCGTGGGCGGCGTGCGGGGCGCTCGTCGACGCGGTGGCCCGCGGCGACGCCGACCGGGCCCGCGCGCTGGCCGCGGCCCGCGTGGACCGCACGCCGGGCGAATACCGGCTGCGCCGCCCCGCCCCGCCCCCGCCGCGAAACCCGCACCGGCCGCAGAATACGAAACACACTGTAAACACGGCGATCGCCCGCCCTTAACAACGGACCGCTATTCCGGCCCGGTTACCGCCGGAATTCCCCGGCCCCCGGGCCGGGGAATGCGGTGCGGGGGAGCGGGCGATAAACCGGCGGCGGACGGACGACGGGGCCGCGGCGGCCTCAGTCGGCTGCCGCGGCCCCGCCGCGTGTGGTCCCGGTGAATCAGACCGTCTCCGGGAGCTCCTCGAGGCCCTCGGCGACGAGCTTCGCCAGGCGGTCCAGAGCGGCCTCGGCGCCCTCGGCGTCGGTGGCGAGGACGATCTCCTCGCCGCCCTGGGCGCCCAGGCCCAGCACGGCCAGCATGGAGGCGGCGTTGACGGGGTTGCCGTCGGCCTTGGCGATCGTCATGGGCACGCCGGCGGCAGTGGCCGCACGGACGAAGATCGACGCGGGACGCGCGTGCAGGCCCTCGGCCCAGCCGACATTAACGCGGCGCTCAGCCATGGTGTTGCCCTTCAAGTCAGTATTGGTTGTCTAGACCAGTGTCTCACGGGGTCGGCGGTGCTCGGGCTGCCCCCACCTTGCCCCGCCGGGCCCGCCACCGCGAGCCGGACCGCTGTCGGTGCCCGGCCTTACGCTGGGCCCATGCAGACGCCGTCCGAGCACGCGTACCCCACCCACTGGGAAGCCGACGTCGTGCTGCGCGACGGCGGCACCGCGCAGATCCGCCCCATCACCGCCGACGACGCCCGGCGCCTGGTCAGCTTCTACGAGCAGGTCTCGGACGAGTCGAAGTACTACCGCTTCTTCGCCCCCTACCCGCGCCTGTCCGACCGGGACGTGCACCGCTTCACCCATCACGACTACGTCGACCGGGTGGGCCTCGCCGCCACCGTCGCAGGCGAGTTCATCGCCACCGTCCGCTACGACCGCATCGACGCCACCGGCATGCCGGCCTCGGCGCCGGCCGACGAGGCCGAGGTCGCCTTCCTCGTCCAGGACGCCCACCAGGGCCGGGGCGTCGCCTCCGCGCTGCTGGAGCACATCGCGGCCGTCGCCCGGGAGCGCTCGATCCGCCGCTTCGCCGCGGAGGTGCTGCCCGCCAACACCAAGATGATCAAGGTGTTCACGGACGCGGGCTACACCCAGAAGCGCAGCTTCGAGGACGGCGTGGTCCGCCTGGAGCTCGATCTGGAGCCCACCGACCGCTCCCTGGCCGTCCAGCGTGCCCGCGAGCAGCGCGCCGAGGCCCGCTCCGTGCACCGCCTCATCGCCCCCGGCTCCGTCGCCGTCATCGGCACCGGCCGTGAGCCCGGCGGCATGGGCCGCGCCGTCCTCCGCGACCTGCTGGCGGGCGGCTTCACCGGCCGGACGTACGCGGTCAACCGCGCCTTCCCCGAGGGGCCTTCGCGGCTGGAGCCCGAGGGCGTGCCCGCCCACCGGTCGGTGCTCGGCATCACCGAGCCCGTCGATCTGGCCGTCGTCGCCGTCCCCGCCGAGCAGGTGCCCTCCGTGGTCGCCGAGTGCGGCGAGCACGGGGTCCAGGGCCTGGTGGTCCTCTCCGCCGGCTACGCCGAGAGCGGCGCCGACGGCCGCGACCGCCAGCGGGAGCTGGTGCGCCAGGCCCGCTCGTACGGCATGCGCATCATCGGCCCCAACGCGTTCGGCCTGATCAACACCGCCGCGGACGTCCGGCTCAACGCCTCCCTGGCTCCCGAGCTGCCCGACGCCGGCCGGATCGGGCTGTTCAGCCAGTCCGGGGCCATCGGCATCGCCCTGCTCTCCGGGCTGCACCGGCGCGCGGCCGGGCTCGTCGGCGTCTCCACCTTCGTCTCCGCCGGCAACCGCGCCGACGTCTCCGGCAACGACTTCCTTCAGTACTGGCACGACGACCCGGACACCGACGTCGTCCTCATGTACCTGGAGTCCATCGGCAACCCCCGCAAATTCACCCGGCTGGCCAGGCGCACCTCGGCCCGCAAGCCGGTCGTCGTCGTCAAGGGCGCCCGGCACGGCGGCGCCGCCCCCACCGGGCACGCCGTCCCCACCACCCGCATCCCCGACGCCACCGTCTCCGACCTGCTGCGGCAGGCGGGCGTCATCCGCGTCGACACGGTCACGGAGCTGGCCGACACGGGGCTGCTCCTGGCCTCCCAGCCGCTGCCCGCCGGGCCGCGCGTCGCCATCCTCGGCAATTCCGAGTCGCTCGCCCTCCTCACGTACGACGCCTGCCTCACGGACGGGCTGCGCCCGCAGCCCCCCTACGACCTCACCACCGCGGCCGGGCCGGCCGACTTCCGGGCGGCCCTCGCCCTGGCCCTGGCGGACGACGAGTGCGACGCGGTCGTGGTCACCGCCATCCCCTGGGTGGGCGAGGCGTCGGCGGCGGACCTGGCGACGGCGCTCCGCGAGGCGGTGGCGGCGTCCCCGGTGGCGAAGCCGGTGACGGTCGTCCACCTGGAGATCCCGGGCCTGGCCGAGGCCCTGGCGGCGCCGCCTTGCCGGGTGGAGACCGGGCCGGAGGGGGGTGGCGCGGGCGGCGCGGACGCCGGCCTGCCGGGTCACGACGGCCAGGCCCCGCCGCCTCCCGGCGCGGTCCCGGCGGGGGTGGGCTCGCCCCTGGACGAGGGCGCGCCCGGCACGGGCACGGGCTCGCCCGGTCATGGCGCCGGGGCCCCGGCGGACCTGCCGGGCCCGGCCTCCGCCCGGCGCCCTGCCGGTGAGGCGCCGCCCCCGCCCGCGAGCGAGCCCGGCACGGGTACCGGCGCGCCCGGCCACGGCGCGGGGGCCCCGGCGGCCGGGCTCGACGAGGGCGTCGGCCTGTCCGGCCGCACCGATCAGGCTCCGCCGGCCCGGCCCTCCGGTCAGGAGAGCGGCGCCGGGGCCCCGGCGGCCCCGCCCGGCACCGGTACGCCCGGCCCCGCCGCCCCGGCCCCCGCAGACGTCCCGCCCACCCCGGAGGGGAGCGGTCCCGCCGTGCGGATACCCGCCTTCCCCGCCGCCGAGCGCGCCGTGCGGGCGCTCGCCGAGGCCGCCCGGTACGCGCGGTGGCGGCGGCAGGCCGCCGAGCCCGGGCGGGTGCCCGAGTACGAGGACATCGACGAGACGGGCGCCGCCGCCGACATCGACGTGCTGCTCGCCGCCCACGGCGCCACCGAGCCCCAGGCCACCGGGCCCCGCGCCGTCACCCTCTCCGCCGCGGACACCCAGCGGCTCCTCGCCCGGTACGGGATCGCCGTGCTGCCCGCCCTGCCCGCGCCCGACCCGGACAGCGCCGTCCGCGCGGCGCACCGCCTCGGTTTCCCCGTCGCCCTCAAGCCCACCGCCCCGCACCTGCGCCACCGCGCCGATCTCGGCGGGGTCCGCCTCGACCTCGGCGGCGAGCGGGAACTGCGCCGGGCCTACGCGGAGTTGACGGAGCTGCTCGGCAAGCCCGAGGAGACCCGGTTCGTCGTCCAGTCGATGGCGCCGCGCGGTGTCGACACCGTCGTCCGCGCCGCCATCGATCCCGCCGCCGGCGCGGTGCTCTCCTTCGGGCTGGCCGGGGCGCCCTCCCTGCTGCTGGGGGACACCGCGCACCGCCTGGTCCCCGTCACCGACCGGGACGCCGCCGAGCTGATCCGATCCATCCGGACCGCCCCGCTCCTCTTCGGCTGGCGCGGCACCGCCCCCGTGGACACCCGGGCCCTGGAAGAGCTGCTGCTGCGCGTCTCCCGCCTGGTCGACGACCACCCCGAGGTCGTCGGCGCCGACCTGGAGCCGGTGATCGTCGCGCCCCACGGTGTCCATGTGCTCGGCGCGACGATCCGCCTTGCGCCGCCGCCGGCCCGTACGGACCTCGGCCCGCGTAGCCTTCCCGCGTACTAGGGCCTGCCGGCGGTCGGGTCCTGCACCACCGCTGCGCGGCGGTGTCCTCAATCGCCGGACGGGCTGGTAGTGGCTGAGCTCAGCCACATCAGCCCGTCCGGCGATTGAGGACGCGCCCGCAGGGCGCCTGCCGCCGTCAGGCGGCGACGGCCCGCAGAGACTCCAGCCCCGCCGGGAGGGCCCCCGTGTGGACCACTCCCAGCCCCTGGGTCGGCCGGGTGAGCGCCACGTAGAGGTCGCTCGCCCCGAACTGTGCGGGCTCCGCCACGATCACGTGGTCGAACTCCAGACCCTTGGCCTGGCGGGGGTCGAGCAGCACCACCGGGGCCGTGAGGTCCGGGGCGGGGCCGGCGGAGGCGGCCGGGAGGGCGGCGGCCAGGGCCCGGTGGTGCGCGCGCGGGGCGATCACGGCGAGCCGGCCTCCGGTGCCGGAGACCCGGGCGACGGCCGCGGCCACCGCGCCGGGCAGGTCGCCGGTGCGCTGCGCCCAGGGCCGGACGCCGGTGGAGCGGACCGAGCGCGGCGGCACGAAGGAGGCGTCCCGCGCGCGGATGACCGCCGCCGCGATCTCCATGACCTCGGCCGGGGTGCGGTAGTTGACGCCCAGTCGGACGTGCTCCCAGCGGTCGCCCACGTACGGCGAGAGGGCCGTCTCCCACGAGCCGCAGCCGCCCGGTTCGGCGGTCTGCGCCGGGTCGCCGACGAGGGTCATCGAGCGGGTCGGGCAGCGGCGCATCAGCAGGCGCCACGCCATCGCGGACAGCTCCTGGGCCTCGTCCACGATGATGTGGCCGAACGCCCAGGTCCGGTCGGCGGCGGCCCGCTCGGCGGCGCTGCGGTGGTCGGCCTCCTCGTGCCGGTCCGCGAGGCGCTCCGCGTCGACGAGGTCGTGCGCGGCCAGCACCTCGGAGTCCTCGTCCTCGCGGTCCTCGAACTCCTGGGTGCGGGAGCCGTAGGAGAGGTCGAGCACGCCCTGCGCGTAGGCGATCCGCCGCTGCCGCTCCGCCTCAGCCGCGGCGCGGGCCGCCGAGTCGTCCTCGCCGAGGAGCTCGGCCGCCTCGTCGAGCAGGGGGACGTCCGCGGGCGTCCAGTCGCCGCCCGCCGGGCGGCGGATCGCCCGCGCGTCGGCGTCCGGGAGGTGGACGGGGTCGGCGAGGAAGTCGGCGACCAGCTGCTCGGGCGTGAGGGCGGGCCACAGTTCGTCGATGGCGGCGTGCACCTCGCGGCTGACGGCGACGCCCTTGCCGAGCTGGGCGAGGTCGTCGGGGCCGAGGAAGTTCGGCCCGCCGTAGGGGTCCGCGCCCAGCCGGTCCGCCAGTTGCGCGGTCAGCGCGTCGATGACGTGGAACGCGAAGAAGGGGCGGGCGAGGTTGTGCGGCAGCCCGCTCTCGCGGGCCCGGCGGCGCGCCGCCGCCGCCATGTCCGCGTCCAGCCGCAGCTCGCCGTCCTCGTGGTCGATGACGGTCACGGGGTCGGGAAGGGTCTGGCGGTCCGCCACGAAGCGCGCCAGGGCCCCGGCCATCGCGGCGCCGCCCTTGACCCGCGCGGCCTCGGCGGAGTCGGCGCCGGTCGCGGTGACCCCCGGGAACAGCTCGCCGGGCGTGGCGAGCAGGACCCCGGTCTCGCCGAGCGAGGGCAGCACCTCCCCGATATAGCCGAGGAAGGCCGGGTTGGGCCCGACGATCAGCACGGCGCGGCGGGCGAGCTGTTCCCGGTGCGCGTACAGCAGGTAGGCCGCCCGGTGCAGGGCGACGACGGTCTTGCCGGTGCCGGGGCCGCCTTCGACGACGAGGACGCCGTGGTGCGGGGCACGGATGATGCGGTCCTGTTCGGCCTGGATGGTCTGCACGATGTCGTGCATCCGGCCGGTGCGGGCCGCGTCCAGGGCGGCCAGCAGCACGGCGTCCGCGTCGGGGCCCTCGTGCCCGGTGCGCTCGGTGTCGGCGAGGTCCAGGATCTCGTCGTGCAGGGCGGTGACCCGGGCGCCCTGGGTGGTGATGTGGCGTCTGCGGCGCAGCCCCATGGGGGTGTGCCCGGTGGCGAGGTAGAAGGGCCGGGCGGCCTCCGCCCGCCAGTCGAGGACCAGCGGGGTGCGGTCGGCGTCGTCGCGGCGGATGCCGATCCGGCCGATGTGGTGGTCGCTCCCGTCGCGGAACACCAGCCGGCCGAAGCAGAGCCCGTTCTCCCCGGCGTCGAAGGCGGAGAGCAGGCCGGACTGCTCGGCCACCAGCACATCGCGCTCCATCCGCGCCTGGAAGCCGTTGCCGGCCGGCGCGAGGGCGTCCGCGAGCGCCGCCGCGGCGCCGGCCCGCAGTTCGGCGAGGCGCTCGTGGAGCAGATCGATGAATTCCTGCTCGTTTCGCCATTCCTCGTTTGACAATTCAGCTCCCACCCGGATACCATGCACTCATGAAGCTTCTTCATGCCTTGAATTAATCAGCGCATGGAAATATCCAATATACGCGGAGAATGACCCCGGCCGTCAATATGGGCCGGGGTATTTTTGTGCCCCGGGGGCCTCGCTAGGCTCGGCCCATGCTCCTGTGGATCAACGGCCCTTTCGGCGGTGGCAAGACCCAGACGGCGCACGAGATCCGGCGCCGGCTGCCCGGCAGCGTCGTCTGCGACCCCGAGCACATCGGCTTCGGCCTGCGCCGGACGCTGCCGTCGTCCCTGCGCGGGGATTTCCAGGACCTTCCCGCGTGGCGGCAGGGCGTGTACGAGGTGCTGGATCTCGCCCTCTCCCGGTACGAGGGGACGGTGATCGTGCCGATGACGGTCGTGGAGCCGGTGTATTTCCACGAGATCGTCGGGCGGCTGCGCGAGCGCGGCCACGACGTCCGGCATTTCGCACTGCTGGCCCGCCGGGAAACGGTGCTGCGGCGGCTGCGCGAACGCGGTATCGGGCACGCCGCGCGGGTCCTGTCCGGCGCGGACGCCCCGCGGCGCGGGGAGAGTTTCGCGGTGGCGAAACTCGATCTGTGCCTGGACCGGCTGCGCGGCCCGGAATTCGCCGAGCACCTGTGGACCGACCGTCTCACCGTCGCGCGGGTCGCCGACCGGATCGCGGGCTCCGCCGGGCTGACGCTCGCCCCGAACACGGACGGCGCGCTGCGGGGGCGGTTGCGCCGGGCCTGGACGGGGCTCCGGCACATCCGCTTCGACTGACCGGAACCCGCGGGCGTAATGTGGCTGGATTCCACAAGTGAAGAGGCCAAGGAGGCCCCGCCGTTACCGCGTCACCGACCACCCCTCAGGAATCCGCCGTCGTCACCCGGCTCCGGTCCGCCGGCTGCGTCTTCGCCGAGGACGAGGCCCGGATGCTCATGTCCGCGGCCCGTACCCCGGCCGACCTGGAACACATGGTCCAGCAGCGGGCCGACGGCCTGCCGCTCGAACACGTCGTCGGATGGGCGGAGTTCTGCGACCTGCGGATCGCCGTCGACCCGAAGGTCTTCGTACCCCGGCGCCGCAGCGAGTTCCTCGTGCGCCAGGCCGCCGCCCGCACCCGCCCGGGCGAGGTCGTCGTCGACCTGTGCTGCGGTTCCGGTGCCCTCGGCGCCGCGCTGGCCGCCACCGCCGACGGCGTCGAGCTGCACGCCGCCGACATCGACCCGGCCGCCGTCCGGTGCGCCCGCGGCAACCTCGCCTCCGTCGGCCGGGTCTACGAGGGCGACCTCTTCGCGCCCCTGCCCGCCGCGCTCCGCGGCCGCGTCGGCATCCTCCTGGCGAACGTCCCCTACGTCCCCACCGGAGACGTGGAACTGCTCCCCACCGAGGCCCGCGTCCACGAGGCGCGCGTGGCGCTCGACGGCGGCGCGGACGGCCTGGACATCCTGCGCCGGGTCACCGCCGAGGCCGGGCGGTGGCTGGCGCCCGGCGGCCATCTGCTGTTCGAGACCAGCGAGCGCCAGACCCAGCACGCCGTCGACACGGTCACCCGCGACGGGCTGATCGCCGGCGTCGCCACGTCCGACGAGCTGTACGCGACCGTCGTCATCGGCACCCGGCCCGCGTCCGGGTGACGGGGGCGGCCAGGCCCTGCCCGCCGGAGCGCGCCCGCGCCTTCTCCACGGACCGCACTCGTCGTCCGACCCGGTCGGGGTGAGGACACCGCCGCGCAACGGTGGTGTCCTCCACGACCCGCAGGCCGGGGCGCTAGCCCACCAGGCGTGCCGCGAGCAGCAGGCCGATGACACTGCCCGCTTCCTGGACGGCTCCGGACTCCACGGCGCGCACGGCGTCGTCGAGCGGCACCCACCGGACGGTCATCCCCGCTTCGGTGGGGTCCCGCCGGGCGGTGCCGTGGCCGAGGTCGGTGGCGAGGAACATGTGCGTCACGGCCGAGGTCCGCGAGGGCATCGGGTGGTACACCGTCAGGGGACGGAGCGTGTGCGGGTAGCGGCCCGTCTCCTCCTCGCACTCCCGGCGTGCCGCGTCCCGGGGGTCCTCCCCTTCGCCGATGCCGCCGCCGGGGAGGTGCAGCAGGCGGTTTCCCCGCGGGTAGAAGTCGTCCTCGACGAGGGCCACCCGGCCGTCCCCGTCGAGAGCGACGACCCGGGCGCCGTCCGCGAGAGTGAGGTGCTCGTACGTGCCCTCGGCCCCGTGGGGCTGGAGGACCCGGTCGCGGTGCAGGGTGAGGTGGGGGCCGCGGTGGAGGACTTCGGTGCTCAGCCGTGTCCACCCCGTGCCCGGCCTCCGGCTGTCCTCGGTGGTCTGTTCCGGCGGCCCTTCAGCGATGCGCATGCCCTGGGTAACGCCCCGGATCACCGTGCGTTGCGGGGCCGGGCCGGTGTTCAGCGCATTTTCTCCGCGGCGCTGCGGATCGCCTCGCGGATGCGGAAGTACGTGCCGCAGCGGCAGACGTTGGCGATCGCGTCGATGTCGGCGTCCGTGGGGTTCTTCGTGCGCTTCAGGAGCGCCACGGCGGCCATGATCTGGCCCGGCTGGCAGAAGCCGCACTGGGCGACGTCCTGCTCCAGCCAGGCCTCCTGGACGGGGTGCAGCCGGTCGCCGTCGGCGAGCCCCTCGATGGTGGTGACCTCGCGTCCGGCGGCCTCGGAGACCGGCACGACGCACGGCCGGACGGCCTCGCCGTCCAGGTGGCTAGTGCAGGCTTTGCAGACGTCGACGCCGCACCCGTACTTGGGGCCGCGGATGCCGAGCAGGTCGCGCAGCGCCCACAGCAGGGGCAGGTCGCCGGGGGCTTCGACGGTGACGGACCGCCCGTTGACGGTGAACGTGTGCGCGGAGGCAGGGGGCACTGCGGAGGTCACGGCGGGGGCTCCTGGGGCTGGGGGCTGGGGCTAGCGGGGGTACGGGGTGAAGTCGACGTCGAAGTTGACCGGAAACCGCCGGGGCCGGGTGCCGGTGGCACGGGCGTAGGCGTTGGCGATCGCGCCGACCGCCGCCGGGACACCGAGCTCCCCGGCTCCGCCCGGCTCGCCGGTCGCGGGCAGGATGAAGATCCGGACCTCGGGCGGGGAGTCCTTCTGGCGCGCGTAGTGGAACTGCGAGTAACTGCCCTCCAGCGGCAGCCCCTTGTCGAGGTGCAGGCCGGCCCGCAGGGTGGTGGAGACGGCGTCCGTCAGGCCGCCGAGCAGCTGCGCCTCCAGGCCGCGCGGGTTGATCGGCCGGCCCACGTCGGCGGCGATCACGGCCTTGGTGACGCGCGGGTGCTTCGGGTCGGTCGCGTCGATCTCGACCAGGCAGGCCGTGCGGGACTTGTACTCCTCGTGGAAGCCGACCCCCTGCGCGTGCCCGGGCGGCAGGCGCCGGCCCCACTCCCCCTCGTGCGCGACCTTGTCGAGGACGGCACGCTGTGCGGGGTTCCTCAGGGCCGAGCGGCGGAAGTCCACGGGGTCCTTGCCGAGTTCCGCGGCGAGCTCGTCGACGACGATCTCCTCGGCGCCGCGGGCGTTCGCCGAGTACACAGACCGCCAGGAGGCGGTGGGCATCTTCAGCGGCACCTCGGTCAGGTGCTGGGTGGTGACGCCGAAGTGGTACGGGCACTTGACAGTGGTGTGGAAGAGGATCTGGGCGAAGGTCTTGTTGCCGAGGGAGCCGGGCAGCTTCGTCACGGTGGCGGTGAGGATCTCGCCGAGGCCGTGCCGGAAGTCGGTCTCGACGGCGGCTATTCGGTGGTCGAAGGCGATCACCTGGCCCCGTGCGTGGGCGGCGCGGATCCGGTGGTGGGTGGCGGGCCGCATCCGGCCGTGCCGCATGTCGTCCACGCGGGACCACATCAGCCTGATGGGCCGCCGGCTCGCGCGCGAGACCTGGGCGGCCTCCAGGGCCGCGTCGAAGAACAGCCGTCTGCCGAAGGAGCCTCCGGCCTGCACCACGTGCACGGTGACCTTGTCCACGGGCAGCCCCAGGGCCTTGGCGATGGTCTGCTGGGCGACGATCGGCGTCTTCAGCCCGGACCAGATCTCGGCCCGGCCGGGCCGGACGTCCGCCACCGCCGAGTTGGTCTCCAGCGGCGCGTGGGAGGCGAACGCGAAGTCGAACTCGGCGTCGAGCCGCCGGGTGAGCGGCGGCAGGTCCACCAGGGGGGCGGCGGCCGCTTTCAGCCGGGCGCGGACGTCGTCGTCGGAGAGGTCGTCGACCGTGCCGGGGCCCCAGGTCACGTCGAGGGCATCCTTGGCGGCCAGGGCCTGGCCGAAGGTCTCGGCGACCACGGCGACACCGGTGGGGATGACGACGACGTCGAGGACGCCGGGCCGGGCCCGGACGGCGGCCTCGTTGGCGACCGACTTGACGGTGCCGCCCAGGGTCGGCGGCCGGCGCACCGTGCAGGGCTTGGCCCCGGGCACGTCGAGGTCGAGGGTGTACCGCTGGCGGCCGGTGACCATGGCGCGGGCGTCGATGCGGGACGTGGGGGTGCCGACGAGGGTGTGCGCGGACTCGGGCTTGGGCGTGGCGGTGAGCGCGCCGAGGTCCCGCGAGGCGGCCGCGGCCGTGAGGGAGCCGTAGGGGGCGCTGCGCCCGTCCGGTGCCACGACCGCGCCGTCCCGGGTGCGCAGGCCGCGCTCCGCGAGGCCCCACTGCCGGGCGGCGGCCCGTACCAGCCGGGCGCGGGCCGCGGCGGCGGTGTGCCGGACGGGGTCGTAGAGGGAGCGGATGGAGTTGGAGCCGCCGGTGAACTGGCCGAAGAGCAGCTCCGGCCGGGAGTCCTCCAGGTGCACGCCCACCCGGGCGAGCGGCACGTCGAGCTCCTCGGCGACCAGCATGGCCACCGCCGTCGTCAGGCCCTGCCCGACCTCTTCCCGGGGCAGCCGGAAGGTGACCGCGCCGTCCGTGCCGACGGTCAGGACGAGCATGTGGGCGGTGGGGGCCCCGGCGAGGATGAGGATGTCCCCGAGGTCGACGAGGTCGGCGACCTCGGGCAGGCTCGGTGCGGCGGCCGGTGCGGCTGCGGCCTGCGGGCCGAGGCCGGTGGCCAGGGCCAGGGTCGGGGCCGCGACCAGGTAGGTGAGGAAGCCGCGCCTGCTGTGGTCCGCCGCCATGAGAGCTCCGATTCCGCCCGGCCCGCGGTCGGCGCCGGGGCTCTCCGCAGAGGATTACAGCTGGTAGCGGCGGGGGCGCGTCATTCACGCCAGGCCGTGCCTTCCCGGGGGGCGGGGTGTCGGTCGGCCGGAACGGCTACGCCGTTCCGGCCGACCGGACGCGGTGAGCGGCACGCGCCGCGTCGCCCGCCGGGAGGGCAGGGGGCGCGGCGGCACCGGATCGGCTGAACGCCGGGGGACACGCCCCGGCGTTCGTCCGGAGGACGGGGCGGTGACGACGCCCGATGGCGGACGCCACCGCGCCGGCGGGACGGCGCGGCCGGCTCGGCGGGCGCCGCGCGCGATTCGCCCGCAGAACGGGACCGTGACAACCCCCGATCGCGGACGCCACCGCGCCGGCAGGACGACGCGGCCGGCTCGGTAGGCGCCGCGCGCCGGAGGACTAGGCCGCCGCCGTGCCCGACCGTGGATGCCACCGCGCCACCGCGCCGGACGGGACGGCGGGACGGCGCAGTCGGGTGGACTCATCGGCAGGCGCCACGCGCGATTCGCCCGCAAGGCGGGACCGTGACAACGCCCGATCGCAGATGCCACCGCGCCAACAGGACGACGCAGTCGGCTCAGCGGGCACCGCGCACCGGAGACCGGGCCGCCGCCGTGCCCGGCCGTGGATGCCACCGCGCCGCCACGCCGGGCGCGCCGACGGGACGGCGCAGTCGGGTGGACTGAACGTCGGCGGGCGCCGCGCGCCCTGCCGTTCGTCGGAGGACTGTGCCGCCGCGGCACCCGGCCGTGAACGCCCCCGCACCGGCGGAACGGCCCTGCCAGGCCGACCGCGCGGCCGGGACGGCTCAACGACGGCGAACCACGCGCACCTTGCCGGCCGCCCCGAGGACCATCCGCCGCTACGGCCGGTCATGCCCGGCCGCAGCGGAACGACGTACCGAGCCACCACCCCGCAAAGCCGCGCCCCGCCGGGGCCACGGTGAGCGCCGCACGGCCACCGGCCTACAGGATCTCGCTCGTCGTGCGGCGGTGCGTGGAGCGCCGGTCCTCGATGTCCGCCCAGCGGTCGCCGTAGACGTTCTCCCTGATCTGCGCTTCGCGCAGGAAGTCGTGCGGGAAGCCGAGCGGCACGGCGCTCACTTCGTCCAGCCGGGCGACGGCCTCGGGCGCGAGCTCGACGCCCACGGCGGCGAGGTTGTCGGCGAGCTGCTCCTCCCGCGTGGCGCCGATGATCGGGACGATGTTGCCGGGCCTGCCGCGCAGCCAGGCCAGTGCGACCTGCGCCGGGCTCCAGCCGCCCTCCCGGGCGATGTCCAGGACCGCGGTGAGCGTCGCCTCCTCCTGACCGCCCGTCCCCCCGTCACCGTCGCCCAGCCGCCCGGTACCGCCCACGCGGTACTTGCCGGTCAGCTTGCCGCCCGCGAGAGGGCTCCAGGCCAGCACCGCCTGGTCGAAGGCGCGGGCCTGCGGGAGGAGTTCGCGCTCGGGTGTCCGCTCCAGCAGGCTGTAACGCAGCTGCGAGCCGGCGAAGGAGGTCCAGCCGCGGAGGTCGGCCAGGGTGTTCGCCTGGGCGATCTCCCAGGCGGGCCAGTCGGAGACTCCGACGTAGAGCACCTTTCCGGACCGTACGAGGTCGTCGAGGGACCGCATGACCTCCTCGACGGGGGTGAAGTTGTCCCGGGCGTGCACCCACAGGACGTCGAGGCGGTCGGTGCGCAGCCGGTCCAGGCTCGCCTCCACCGACTCCACGAGCTTCCTGCGGTGGTTGCCCGCTGCGTTGACGTCGCCCTTGCGGGTCGTGCAGGCGTACTTGGAGGCCAGGACGAAGCGCTCCCGGCGGCCCTGGAGGAGCTCGCCGAGGATGGTCTCCGAGGCGCCCTCGGCGTAGATGTCGGCCGTGTCGAGGAAGTTGCCGCCCGCCTCGGCGTAGGTGGCGAGGATCCGTCCGGCGGCGTCCTTGTCCGCGCCCCAGCCGAAGGTCATGGTGCCGAGGGCCAGCTCGCTCACCCGCAGGCCGGTCCTGCCGAACAGTGTGTATCGCACGGTGTCACCTTTCGGTCATGTCGTCGCCTCGACGGTACGAGTTGGAGTGCGCTTCCGCGCAAGTCACGGGCGCGCGCCGCGTGGCGCGGGCGCGGCGGGCGCGCCGCGTGGCCGAATGCGCGCTCTGGCCGCCCGGGCCGTCGGCATGAGGAAGATTTCCGGCCGCGGTGGAACGCGGGCAGGTAGGCGAAGTTCCTGAGGAAGGACGGTCGTTGACCATGGCAAGATCGTTTCGGCGCACCGTGCGCGGCGCCCTCGTGCTGGTGCTGGCCTGCGCGGGTGCCGCGGTGGCCGCTCCGCCCGCGCCCGCGGCCGCGGCGGTCGGCTGCGGTACGGACGAAGGGGCCCGGGGCGTGGCCGGCGCGCCGTCGGGAGATGCCGTCTCCGTCTCCCGCGCCGACGGCCGCACCGATCAGTTTCAGGTGTTCCACGACCCCACGGCGACGCGGGGGCTGCCCTTCGTGTGGCACCGCGCGCAAACGGTGCCCGGCGGCCCGTACGGAGATTGGCGGCGGGTCAGCGCCGGTACCGTCGGCCCCAAGGCCGCCTTCATCACGGCGGTGGGGAACGCGCGGGGCGGGCTGGAGCTGTTCTGGCTCGACCACGGCGGGTTCTGCCACGCCGTCCAGGGCCCGGAGGGCGGCGCGTGGTCCGCGCCCGAGAGCTTCGGGATGCGTCCCGCTCCGTATCACGGCTTCCTGACGCTCTTCAAGAGGTCGAACGGGACGCTCATCGCCATGGCGTCCTCCGGCACACCGGGCCGCTCCATGGAGTCGCGCACACTGCTCGCCTCGGGCGGGGGCTGGCGGCCCGTGACGTCCATGGGCCGGGTCACCGAGGAGAACGTGGGGCTCAGTCAGCCGAGCACCGTCACCGAGCTGCCCGACCGGCGGCTGAAGGTGACCGCCCACGAGTGGAACCGTGACGACCGCTTCTGGCAGATCACCGAGGCGGCGCCCGACGACGGCAGGCCGAGCGGCCGGTGGCCGAAACACTGGCAGCTGTGCGACACGTCCCGGTGCGGCTGACCCAGTACGGCTGACCTCGGTGCGGCTGAACCCGGTCAGCGGCGCCCGGCTGCCGGCTCCTCCCACATCGCTTCTGTCCCGATCGCTTCTGTCCCGATCGCTTCTGTCCCGATCGCTTCTGTCCCGATCGCTTCCGTCCCGGTGCTGTCGAGACCGGTTCCGTCGAGCCGGTGCAGCAGCCGGGCCGCGGGCAGGCGCGGGTGGAGGTAGACGGGCTCGCGGTTGCGTTCGATGAGCGCGCGCATCGTGCGGAGCGTCTCCTTCGCCTCGTCCCGCCGTCCCACGTGGTGCTGGGCCTGGCCGAGCAGCCCCAGGTGCAGCGGCAGGCGCAACTGAGTACGTGAGGGACGGAGTTCGGCGAGCGCCGTGTGCATGCGGGCGAGGCCCTCCTCGCCGGCGCCGGAGTGGGCCAGGGCCCAGCCTTCGAGGAGTTGCAGCATCGCCTTCCAGTAGCGCAGCCCGTACTCGCCGGCGACCTTCGCGCCTTCGGCTCCGGAGGCGTGTGCCCTGGCCGCGTCGCCGTCCAGGGCGGCCAGGACGGCGTCCACGTAGAGGGCGAACGACCGGTCGGAGGGCCTGCTGTCGTAGGCGGTGAGGCGCAGCAGCTGTTCCCGGCGCGCGGTGGCCGTGGCGGTGTCGCCCAGGAGCCAGTGGGTGAAGGCGTTGTAGGAGCGGCAGGAGACCCTCGGGTCGTGCTGGAAGGTGCGGGCCAGGGCGTGGCCGTCGCCGCGGGCGAAGCGGTCGGCCATCTCCACGCCGTGTTCCAGTTCCGCGAGGGCCTCGGGGAGGCGGCCGCGCACGTGCAGGACGATGCCTTCGCCGTAGGCGGCGCCGAGCAGGGCCACGGGGTTCTGGGTGCGGTCGGCGAGGTCGCGGAGCAGGCCGGAGTACCGGCGGGAGTCGTCGTAGCGGCCGGTGACCAGATGCGCGGCGCACAGGGCCCACAGGGCGGAGGCGTTCTCGGGGGCGCCGGTGACGGCGCTCAGCGCGCGGCCCCGGGCGAGCGCGGCCTCGGCCTCGGCGTCGCCGTAGCCGCGGGTGGTGGCCAGCACCTGCCCGAGCTGGATGTGGAGGCGCTGTTCCAGGAGGGGTGCCGTGGTGTCGTCCTGGGGCAGCCGGGTGACGAGGTGGACCGCGCGGCGCAGCCACGCCTCGACCTGTTCGTAGGCCAGGCGCTGCTCGGCCTGTTCGGCGGCGCGCAGCAGGAGGGGCAGCACCCGGTCGGCGGGGAGGGCGTGGCCGGCCTGCCAGGCGTGGTGGGCGAGCTGTTCGACCTCGGCTCCCCACACCTGTCCGCGGGCGCGGGCGGTCAGTGCCTCGGCGACCCTGGCGTGGAGGCGGGTGCGCTCGTGGCGGAGGTCTTCGAGCAGGGTCTCCTGGGCCAGGGCGTGGGTGAAGTGGACCTTGCCCGGATGGTGGGGGTCCTCGCTCAGCAGGCCGGCGCGGATCGCCGTCTCCAGTGCGGCGGTGACCGGCTGCGGTGCGGCGACGCGGTGCAGCAGGTCGGTGTCGACGTCGGTGCCGATGACGGCACACAGCCGCAGCACGTCGACGGCCTGCTCGGGGAGGGTGGCGAAGCGCCGGCGGAGGGTTTCGCGGACCCCGGTCGGGACGCGGGTGAGCAGTACGTCCCGGGTGTCGGGGTCGTGCAGTTCCCGGACGTCACCGAAGAGGGAGAGCAGCTGGATGACGAAGTAGGGGTTGCCCTGGCTGCGTTCGTGGAGGGCGCCGATGACGTCCGGGCCGACGCCGGGCCCGGCCTGTGCCTCGACGAGGGCCGCGATGGCGGGCCGGGAGAGGCCGGCCAGGCGCAGGGTCTCGGTGCGCGGGGCGCTGAGGGCTTCGGCGAGCACGTGGTGGAGTGCCCCGTCGGCGTCGGTGTCGCGTGCGGTCAGGACGATGCTGAGGGGGCGGCCCTGGCGGCGGGTGCTGAGCAGGCGGAGCAGGTCCAGTGAGGCGGGGTCGGCCCAGTGGAGGTCTTCCAGCAGCAGGACCAGGGGGCGCCTGCGGTCCGCGGCGGCCATGGTGAGGAGGACTTCGCAGACCGCGTCGTGGGCGAGGAAGCGGGCCCTGGCCCAGTCGACGCCGGTTTCCTGGCCGGGGACCTGGCCGGAGAGCCGGTCGGGCATGAGGGGGGCGAGCAGGTCGCCGAAGGGGGCGGTGGCCGCGGCGAAGGCGTCGGGGCGCGCGGCCGCCAGCTGGCGCAGGACCTGGGTCCACAGCCAGTAGGGCGGGACGCCCTCGCCGGGGAAGCAGTGGCTCCAGACGATCTCCAGGTCGGTGGTGCCCAGCCGTGCGGTGAGTTCGAGCAGGAGCCGGGTCTTGCCGACGCCCGCCGGTCCGAGGACGGCGGCGAGGTGGCCGTGGTGGCCCTGGGCGCTGGTCGCGACGGCTTCCAGGCGGCCCAGTTCGTGGTCGCGACCGGCGAAGGGCGAGGGGGTGGGCGGTTCTTCCGGGGCGGGGGCGCCTTCCTCCGGGGCGGCGGCGGTGCGGGAGGTGGCGGCCTGTTCGCGGGCGGCGGGGCGGGGCGGCTCCTGCCGCAGCACGGCGGCGTGGACCCGCTGGAGCTCGGCGTCGGTGTCGACGCCGAACTCCTCGGCGAGGCGGCTGCGGGTGCGTTCGTAGACCTCCAGGGCCTCGGCCTGCCGCCCGAGGGAGGACAGGGCGCTCATCAGGTGGCCGACCATGCGTTCGCGCATGGGGTACCGGCGGACCTCGGGGGTCAGTTCGGCGGTGACGGCGGAGGTCTCGCCGAGGGCGAGCCGGGCCTCGGCCCTGGATTCCACGGCGGTCAGCCGTATTTGTTCCAGCCGCGCGTTCTCGTCGCCGAGCGACGGGCAGGAGTCGAACTCCTCGTAGGGGGAGCCGTGCCACAGCTCCAGGGCCTCGGTGAACGTCTCGCGCGCGGCGAGGGGGTCCTGCCCGTCGAGCAGCCGGCGCCCGGCGCTCACCAGGTTTTCAAAGCGGTGGGCGTCGACCTGCTCCGGGTCGATCCCCAGGACGTAACCGGGCGCCCGGTAGGAGAGGACGGAGGGCGCCTTGCCGCCCTCGGGGTCCAGCGCGCGGCGCAGGTGGGAGACGTAGGTCTGCAGGGTGGCGACGGGGTGACGGGGCGGTTCGTCGCCCCACAGCTCCTCGACGAGGAGCCCGGTGGGGACGATGCGGCCCGGCCGCAGGAGCAGCAGGGCCAGCAGGGCGCGGCGGCGCGGCGGGCCGAGCACCAGGTCGGTGCCGTCGTACCGGGCGGAGATCGGTCCCAGGACGCGCAGTCGCAACCCCGCGGCCTCCTGGGGGGTCGGCCTCGGTATCTCGGGCAAGGGCATGTCTCTCACCGTTCTCGGGGGCTGTGCGAGGGGCGGCTTGATTCCGTCCGTGACCGGACCCTTTCGCAAAGTGATCTTTACATACCGGTCGACCGGTTCCAAGCGCCGGAAGGGGCCTGGGGAAAGGGGACCGAAAGCGGAAGGAAAGTCGGCGGAAAGCAGACGGCAAGGCTTCCGGACAGGGCTGCGGAGAGTGCCGACCAGGTCACTGCAAGGAGCGCGGCGCATGCTCTGCGTGTCCCGGACGGCCGGACCCCGCTTGCCCGCGGGGCAAGGCCGTGTCTCACTCCTGGAGGCTCCGTGCAGTCCGCTCAAGCGCCCGTCTTCCTCGTCCTCAACACCCGGGGGATCCTCGACCGGCTCCCCGAGTGGTTTCCCGACGCCCGGGGCGAACTGGTCGTGGCGACCACCCGGTCGGCGCTGGCCGGCGCCCGTTTCCTCGACGTGGCCAGGCGGTTCCGGCACCTGCACATCGTCGAGGACTTCGACCACCCGGACGTGGAGGACGAGCTGGCCGGGCTCTGCGGGCGGTTCCGGGTGGAGCGGGTGCTCTCCACGGGCGAGCGGGACCTGCTGTGCGCGGCGCGGCTGCGCGAGCGGCTCGGGCTGCCCGGGCAGGACGTGGCGGGCGCGACCGCCTACCGCGACAAGTACGTGATGAAGTCCGTCCTGCGGGCGGCCGGTGTGCCCGTGGCCCCGATGCGCCGGATCTTCGGCCCGGACGAACTGGAGGGATTCATCGGCACGTTCGGGTACTCCGTCGTGGCCCGGTACCTGGAGAGCACCGGCTCGGCGACCCTGCGGGTGCCGGGCGACACGATGGGCGCCCCCGCCCGCACCACCTACCCGCCGCGGCGGGCCGAAGCGTGGGTCGAAGGGGCTTTCTACCAGGTCAACGGGTTGATGGACAGCGGCCGGATCGTGCTCGGGCAGCCCTCCCACCACCCGTACTCCGACTGGTTCTCGCTGGCCTTCGACGCCCCGAGCATGAGCGGCATGCTGCCGGCGGGGCACCCGCTGGGGGCGCGGCTGCTGGAGAGCGCCGCGGCCGTGATCGCCGCCCTGCCGGCCGTGCCGGGGCTCAGCGCCTTCAGGACCGAGTTCTTCCACACGGCGGACGACCGGCTGGTGCTGGGGGAGGCCGCCTGCCGGCCGGGCGACTCCCCCCTGGTCGACACCCACGAGGCCGCCCTGGGGGTCAATCTGCACAGGGCGACCCTCCTGGGCCAGGCCGGCCGGGGACACCTCGTCGCCCTCCCGGACCCGGCCGCCGCGCCGAGGCCCCGGCTGGGGTACGCCGGCTTCCCGCCCGCCCGCGGGGTCCTGCGCGAGTTGCCGCGCCACTGCCCGCTCCCCCGGGTGGTCAGCTACACCGCCCGCGGTGAGGTGGGCCGGGCGTACGACGGCGCGCGCAGCCTCGGGCCCCGGATCGCCGAGGTGGTGTTCACCCTCTCCGGGCCCGATGTCGGGGCGGAGCTGCGGGAGTTCGAGGAGTGGTGGGACAACAGCGTGGTGTGGGAGGAGCGGGGGACGGCCTCCCCCTGGGGGTACGCCCCGGCGCGCGGCGGTCTGCGCGCGCCCTGAGCAGCGCGGTGCCCGCCCGGGGGGCGGGCGTCAGCCGTCGCACCCGTCGCACCGGGCCCGGGGGTCCGGTGCGACGGGGTCAGCCCTCCGGACGGCGATCCGGCCCGCCCCGGCTACCGGGGTTCTCCGGCCTCCCCGGCGCCTGCTCCGTCGGCGCCGGCAGGGCTTGTGGTTCCCGGCCCGGCGGCAAGCCGCCCGCCGACGTCGTGGCCAGGCCCAGGCGCAGGTGGATGATGCGGGCGATGTCCGCGACAGTGCCGTTGCTGCGCAGGAGTTCCATCGGCGGAATGTCGACGTCGTACTGCTTGCGGAGCGACGTCAGGACTTCCGTGGCCATCAGGGAGTCGACCCCGTAGGTGTCGAGCCTGCGGTGGTGGTCGATCTGTTCGACCGGGGTCTGGAGGACGTCGGCGAGCACCTGGGCGAGGGAGTCGGCGATGAGCCGCTCGGCGTCCTCGGGGGCCATCGCGGAGAGTTCGGCGATGATCTCCTGCCGGGTGGGCGCCGTCCTGGTGCGCAGGGCGGGGACGAGACCGGTGTGGCGGGGCGCGCTCATGCTTTGCAGGAGCGCATGCAGGGTCGTCCAGTTGTAGCGGCCGGTACCCGCCACGTCGAGACCGCCGGTGAGGAACTCCTCCACGGTCTCGAACGCCTCGTGGGGCAGGACGGACTCGATGCCCACCCGGGTCATGACCTCCTCCAGCTTGTTGCGGGCCACGTAACCGGCCTCCCCGAGCGCGCCCCAGGCGATGGCCGTGGCGCTCAGGCCCTCCTGGCGGCGCCGGCGGGTCAGCGCCTCCAGGTAGAGGTTGCCCGCCACGTAGGCGGACTGGCTGACGTGACCGATGGTGCCGGTGACCGAGGAGTAGACGAGAAAGAGGTGCAGGTCCCGGTCCCGCGTCAGGGCGTCGAGCACGGCACCGCCGGCCATCTTCGGGGCGAGGACGGCCCGGATCCGCTCGTCCGTGAGGGTGGTGAGGAGGCCGTCGTCGACGTGCATGGCGGAGTGGACGACGCCGCGCAGCGGCCGGCCCTCCGCGTCGGCCTCCTCGATCAGGCGCCGCACGGCGGCGGGATCGCACACGTCCGCCGCGCGGGCCCGGGCCCGTACGCCGCGGGAGGCCAGCTCCGCCAGCAGGCCGGACGCCTCCGGGGAGTCGGCGCCGCGGCGGCCGACGAGGTCCAGGTGGCGGGCGCCCCGGTCGGCCAGCCAGCGGGCGGTGGCGGCGCCGAAGCCGCCGAGGCCGCCGGTCACGAGGTAGGTGCCCCGCGGGTCGAGCTCTGGGGGCCGCGGCCCGCGTTCGACGGCCGGCGGCTCGTCCAGGGGATCGAAGGAGACGACGACCTTGCCGATGTGCCGCGAGTGCTGCATGAGCCGGAACGCCTCGGCGACCCGCGCGGCCGGGTGGACGCTGTGCAGCAGCGGCCGGTAGCAGCCGCGGCGGACCAGCGCGGCGACCTCGGCGAACTGGGCCGCGGCAAGCTCCGGGTCGTGGAGGAGCTGGATGAGGTCGACACCGAAGAAGGCGATGTTCCGGCTGAACGGGCGCAGCCGCAGCGGCATGTTGTCGTGGATGTCGCGCTTGCCGAGCTCGACGAAACGGCCGCCGGGGCGCAGGGCCTCCAGGCCCCGGGAGATGGCCTCTCCGGCGAGGGAGTTGAGGACGACGTCGACGCCGCGGCCGCCGGTGATCTCCCGGATCTCCTCGGCGAAGTCCAGGCTGCGGGAGTCCAGGACGTGCTCGACCCCCAGCGTGCGCAGGAGGTCGCGTTTGACGGGGTTCCCGGCTGTGGCGATGACGTGCGCGCCGCGCCGCCGGGCGTACTGGAGGGCCGCGAGCCCCACTCCCCCGGCGCCGCCGTGCACCAGCACGGTCTCGCCCGGCGCGAGCCGCGCGAGGTGTCCGAGGCTGTAGTGGACGGTGAGGAAGACGACCGGCACCGTGGCGGCCTCGGTGAACGACATGCCCTCGGGCATGCGGCCGACGGCGTGTTCGGCGGTGACGGCGTGGGAGCCGAAGGTGCCGGGTGCCAGGGCGAACACGCGGTCGCCCACGGCGAGGGAGGTGACCCCTTCCCCGACCGCCTCGACGACCCCGGCGCACTCCAAGCCGGGTCCCGCCTGACGCTTCGTCAGCCCTTGCGTGGAGTCGGCCGGGAGGATGCCCACGGCCTGCATCAGGTCGCGGTAGTTCAGCGCGGCGGCGCGCACCGCGACGACCACCTCGCCCGGGCCGAGCCCGGCGGGCGGTGCGACCTCCTTCCACGCGAGGCGATAGGCCAGCCCCGGGTCGCGGACCTCCAGCGCGAAGGCCGCGGTGCGGTGGCCGTCGACCGTCCCGCTCGGGGCCTCGCTGATGTCGATCGCCCGGGGGACGAACCGCCCCCGGGCGGTGAGGGCGATCTCGTCCTCGTCGGTCGGGGTGAGCAGCTCCCGGGCGACGCGGCGGCCGTCCCGGGCGGGGTCGGTCGGGGTGCGTTCGAGGGACAGGCGCCGCACGGTCAGCCGGGGGTGCTCGTTGGCGAGGGTGCGGGTGATGCCCCAGAGCGCCGCGTCGTGCGGGACCAGGGGGCGTTCGGGGCCGGGCAGGGCTCCGCAGGGCCGGGTCACCAGCCACAGCGTGAGCCGTACGCCGTCGCGCAACCGCATGCTCGCGTCGGCCAGGGCACGCAGGACGGCCACCCTGCGGGTGGTGAGGTCGAGGAGTTCGCCGGGGGTCGGCTCGCCGTCGTCCCCGCCGAGGAGGAGGACGACGGTGACGTCGTCGGCGGCCGGGGGAATCAGTTGCTCCCACTGGGCCGGGGTGCCGACGTGGGACGTGGCGCGGACGACGGTGCCGCCCGCGGTCTCCAGCGCCCCGGACACCGCCTCGGGCAGCCCCTCATCACCGCCCCCGGCGACGATCCAGACCACACCGCCGGGCGCGGGTGGGAGGGCTGTGGGTGCCACCGGCCGGTCGGGGACGGCGGCCAGCAGGACGGACCCGTCGGCGCCCGCCCCGCGCCGCCCGTCGCCGGTGCGGACGACGTCGGTGAAACCGCAGCGCCTGAGCAGGGCGGGCCAGCGCGCGGCGGGCAGCACCAGGGTGTCGGGACGCAGGGCGTGGTCGGTGTGGCTCCAGAAGCTCTCCAGGGTGCCGAAGAACGGGGCGATGATCTGTGCGTCGTGGAGTTCGAGGGCGAGCAGCAGGCCGCCCGGGGCCAGCAGCCGGTGGACGCCCCGCAGCGCGTGGGCGAGGTCCTTGGCCGTGTGGAGGGCGTTGGCCGCCACGACGAGATCGAAGCCGCCCTCGGTCAGGCCCTGCTCCACCGGATCGGCGTCCAGGTCGTAGGGCCGGTACTCGACGAAGTCGTAGGCGGCGAACCTCCTTTCCGCACGGCTGACGAAGAGCGGGGAGACATCGGTGAACACGTAGCGGGTGCGGTCCGCCGGCAGCAGCGGCAGCAAGGCGGCGGTGGAGCCGCCGGTGCCGGCGCCGACCTCCAGGACGCGCAGCGGCCGGTCGGCGGGCCAGCGGTCGGTCACGGTGGTGAGGAGGGCCTGGAGCAGCCGGTTGTGGAAGCGGGACCAGGGGGAGATGTCGAAGAACTGCTCGACCAGCTCGGCGCCGCCTTCGGCCAGGAACTCCAGGGGTTCCTGACCGTCATGGAGCGTTTTGCCCATGGTCTGGAGGCGGGTCGAGGCCAGGATGACCCCGGCCGCGTAGGCGGGGTGGTCCCGCACCACCCGCTGGACGGTCTCCTCCAGCCGGAACTCCCGTCCGGTCCGCTTCCACCGGCCGTCCTCCTGGCGTTCGGCGAGGCCGTGGCGTTCCAGGAGGGGCAGCAGGAGCGCGCACAGGCGCTGGTGGTGCGGTCGCAGGTCGGCGGTGAGCTCCTCCGGAGCGTAGGAGTCCGCGCCCTCGGGCAGCAGGCCCTGCACGGTGGTGGCGAAACCGGCAGCCAACGCCTCCTTCAGCCGGTGGCGCACCCGCTCGTAGCCCATCCGGTGCCAGGCCGCGCGCAGTTCGCCGATGCGGGGGCCTGCCGCGGCGAGGAGCTCGGAAGGGCCGGGCAGGGGGGACGGTGCGGCGGGCACCCCGGGGTGGGGCGCCGCGCGCATGACGGTCGTGCTGCGGGTCAGCGATGTGGTCCGCAGGCCGTCGAAGCGCCGCAGGCGGCAGCCCTCCAGTTCGGCCATGACGGTGCCGCCGGTGTCCGTGACGGTGATGTCCCAGCAGACTTCCGTGGAGGTGCGGCCACGCTCCCGGAGGTGGACCAGGCCCTGGGGCGGGGGTGCCTGCCAGACGCGGACGGCGTCGATCGCGCCCGGCAGGTACGCGTGCCGGCGACCGGCGAGGACGCCGGCCATCAGCGGCAGCCCGGCCTGGAGGGCCCCGTCGAGCAGGGCGGGGTGGATCTCGTAGCCGGCGGAGTCCGCCGTGTGGTGGTAGGCGGCGAGGACCTCGCCCTGGCCCACGCGCAGTTCCCGGAGGGTGCGGAAGGCGGGGCCGTAGTCGAGCCCGGCCGCCGCGAGGTCGGGGTAGATCCGCCCGGGTTCCGCCTGCGCGGGGCAGCGGTCGCGCAGGGCGGGGACGTCGACCGGGGCGGGCCTGCTCCGCAGCAGGCGGCGTACCCCGCCTCTGGCGTGCCGGGTGGGTTCGCCGGTGCGCCCGGTGGCGCTCGCGATCGTGACCTCGCCGTCGTCGTCGGCCAGGGTGACCTGGAGGTGGATGCTCGCCGGGTTCTCCCAGGGCACCACGAGCGCGCGCGTGATGTCCAGGTACTCCAGCTCCGCGGGGGCGTCCAGGTGGCGCCGGCCGGCGGCCAGGGCCATCTCGACGAAGCCGGTCGCCGGCATTACCACGGAGCCGCCGACCCGGTGGTCGGCGAGCCAGGGGACGAGGACGGGCTCGACGGCCCCGCGCCACGCCGGCTCCAGGAGCGGCAGGCGGTCGCCGAGCAGCGGATGGTCCACGCCGGCGTCGCCTCCCATTCCGTACCACTCTCCGGGGGAGCCGTTCCAGTGCCGTTCCCGCTGCCAGGGGTAGGCGGGGAGGCCGGTGACGCGCCCCGCGAGGGGGAAGTGGGTGGCCCAGTCGAGGTCCGCCCCGGCGGCGGCGAGGGTGGCGACGGCCGTGCGCAGCGCGGCGGGCCCGTCGTCGTGCTTGAAGAGGGTGGGGACGACGGCCACGGGGGTGGGGTGTTTCTCCGTCAGGCGGCGCAGGTAGGGCCGCAGGACGGGGTGGGGGCCGAGGTCGACGAACACGTCGTACCCCGCGCCCAGGAGGTGGGTGACGGCCGGGGCGAAGAGGACGGGCTCGCGGACGTTGCGCCACCAGTACCCGGCGTCCAGGGCGGTGCCCTCGATCACCTCGCCGGTGACGGTGGAGATCATCGGGATGCGGGTGGGTGCCGGGTCCAGCCCGTACAGCGCGGTCTTCAGGGGTTCCTCGACCGGGTTCATGGCGGCGCTGTGGAAGGCGTAGTCGACGTCGAGCAGGGTGCAGGCGACACCGCGGGCCGTCAGTTCGGCGGCGAGGGCGCGCAGTTGGCCGGTGGGACCCGACACGGTGACGTCGCGGTCGGTGTTCTGACAGGCGACGCCGAGGCCGGGGTGGGCGGCGAGCGCTTCTTCGGCCTGCTCCATCGGCAGGGACACCACGGCCATGCCCCCGACGCCGGCGGTGGCGGCCTGGGCCCGGCCGCGGGCGGCGATCACGTCGGCGGCCTGCTCCAGCGTCAGGGCGCCCGCCGTGTACGCGGCCGCGACCTCGCCGACGCTGTGTCCCAGCACGGCGGCCGGGGTGACACCGCGGCGCCGCAGCGTCTCGGCCAGGGCGACCTGGACGGTGAACAGCAGCGGCTGGGCGAACTCGGTGGCGGAGAGCGGGGTTCCGGGCGGGGGGTCGGTGAGCGCGCGGGCGACGGACCAGCCGGTACGGGGGGCGAGCAGCGCGTCGACGCCCTCGACGGCCTCCCGGAAGGCGGGGTCGGCGGCGAGCAGGTCCGCGCCCATGCCGGCCCACTGGGCGCCGTTGCCGCAGAACGCGAAGACGACCCGCCCGTCGGCGACGGCTTCGGCGACGGCCGCACCGGGGCCTCCGGCAGCCCGCGCGGTCTCGTCCGGGCCCGGCCCGGACGCGGAGCCTGCGCGCTCGGCCACCGCCGCGCCCTCCGGCGCAGATCCCCCGGTGACGGCTTCACCACGGCCCCCGGCCACCCGAGCCGTCCCGTCAGGGCCCGGCCCGGACGCGGGCTTGGCGCTCGCGGCGACCGCCGCGTCCTGCGCGGCGCCCTGCGGCGACGGACAATCGGCGACGGCCGACCCGGCCACGGCCTGGCCAGGACCCCCGACGATGCCCGACGCCGGCCCGGACGACTCGGCAGCCCGCGTGGTCTCCCCCGGGCCCGGCCCGGACGCGGAGCCTGCGCACTCGGCCACCGCCACGCCCTCCGGCGCAGAGCACTCGGTGACGGCTTCACCACAGCCCCCGGCGGCCCGAGCCGCCTCGTCCAGGCCTGGCCCGGACGCGGAGCCTGCGCTCTCGGCCACCGCCGCGCCATGCGACGACGAGCCCCCGGCAACAACTCCCCCACGGCCCCCAGCCACCCGAGCAGCCTCAACCGGCCCCGACACCAGCCCTACGGCCTCGGCAACCGCCGCGTCCCGCGGCGCAGAGCACTCGACGCCGGCTTCACCACAGCCCCCGACAGCCCGAGCCGCCTCCTCCGAACCCGGCACCAGCCCGGACCCACCGCTCCCGGCAACCACCGCGCCCTCCAGCGCAGAGCACTCGGTGCCGGCTTCGCCACGGCCCGCCGCGTCGCCCGGCCCGGCGCCGGGCGACGCGGCGGCCCCGGTCGCGCCCACTCCCTCACCGACGCCCGAGCCGCCCACGGTCTCGGCCACCGGCCCGCTCGGCGCCGGGCAGCCGGCGATCTCCTGACCGGCCGGGCCCAAGGCCGGGCCGGACGGCGCAGCAGAACCGGCCCCCGGCCCCTGCCTGGCACCCACCGCCACGCCTGGCCCGCCAGGCCCGCCAGGCCCGGCCGGCCCGGTGACCGGGTCGGCCGCCGCCGACGCGGCAGCCCCGTCCGTACCCGGCTCGCCCACCGTCGCGTCCTGCGGCGCACCACCCCCGGCGAGGCCGGCGAGGCGCTCGGCCGCCCCGGTGGCGTCCGCCGCCAGCACCGCCGCGCGGTAAGGGTGTTTGCCCCGGCGCAGACAGGCCGTGTACGCGAGGTCGTAGAACTCGTCGGGGCCCGCGGACGCCAGCCGGTCGGCCGTCCGGCGGATCGCCTCGGTCAGCGCCTCGCGGGAGCGCGCGGAGACCACCAGCGGCCGCTCGGCCGCCGCCGGGGCCTCCGCGCGGAGCGCGGCGGCGGGCGGCGCGGCGGCGAGGATCGCGTGCGCGTTGGCCCCGCCGAAGCCGAAGGAGTTGACGCCGACCACACTTCGGGCGCCGATCGTCACCTCGCGGCTCTCCACGGCCGGTGCCAGCTTCAAACCGGGGAAGTCCACATGGGGGTTGGGCGGCGTGGCGTGCAGGGTCGGTGGGATCGTCCCGTGGCGCAGGACGAGCAGCGCCTTGAAGAGGCCGGCCATCCCCGAGGCGGGCTCCAGGTGCCCGAGGTTGGACTTGACCGAGCCGATCGGCAGATCGCCGCCGGTGCGCCGGCTGCCGAGGGCGCGGCCGACGGCCTCGCACTCGATGGGGTCGCCGACCGGGGTTCCCGTGCCGTGCGCCTCCAGGTAGACGAGGTCGTCCGGGTGCACGCCGGCCCGGTCGTAGACCTCTCTGAGCAGCTGCTCCTGGGTCTGCGCGCGGGGCAGGGCGAGGCCGGGCGTGCGGCCGTCGCTGTTGGCGGCGCTGCCCACGATCACCGCGTGGACCCGGTCGCCGTCGGCCAGCGCGTCCGGCAGCCTCTTGAGCAGGACGACACCGCCGCCCTCGGCGCGGACGTACCCGTCGGCCCCGGCGGAGAAGGACCGGCACCGGCCGGTCGGGGAGAGCATCGACGCCTGGGAGAAGCCCACGTAGTGGTAAGGGCTCAGCAGCAGATTGACGCCGCCCACCAGCGCGGCGCGCCCGGTGCCGGCCAGCAGCGTCTGGCACGCCTGGACGAGGGCCACGAGCGCGGAGGAGCACGCGGTGTCCACGGCGAGGCTGGGGCCGCGCAGGTCCAGGAAGTGGGAGATCCGGTTCGCGGCGATCGACGAGGCCGCGCCGGACATGGTGTAGGCGTTGACGCTCTCGGTCATGAGCATCTGCAGGGCGCCGTAGGAGTGGTCGGAGATGCCCACGAAGACGGCGGTGTCCGAGCCGGCCAGAGCTTCGGGGGCGATGCCCGCGTCGTCGCACGCCTCGGCCGCCAGTTCCAGCAGCAGCCGCTGCTGGGGATCCATCTGCGCGGCCTCCTTCGGCGCGATGCCGAAATAGGCGGCGTCGAAGCCGCTGATGTCGTCGAGGAATCCGCCCGCCGCCGTGTAGCTCTTGCCGGGGCGCGGCATCGACGGGTCCACGAAGCGCGTCGCCTCGAAGCGGTCGGCGGGTACCTCCGTGATGAGGTCGTGGCCGCCGCTCAGTGCCCGCCACAGCCCTTCGAGGTCGCTGATGCCCCCCGGCAGGCGGCAGGAGGCGCCCACCACCGCGATCGACCGGTCGGCCGGCCCCGTCCCGTGCCCGTCCATACCCATGGCCCTCAGCCCTTTCCGCAGGGAGCAACCGGTGGTGTCGCGACGGCTCACGGCGAGCTGGGAAGCGGCTGGACCCCTTGACGCGCAGGCGGTGACGGCAGGTCAGGCCGGGGCGGCCTTCCGGTGGGTTGCCTGACTCTCGCGTTCCACGACGGGCTTGCACGACGGGAGTTCTGCCGATCGCCCCGCAGGGCCGTGCCGGGCTCCGCGGCACACAGATATCGATAGCCCTGGGAAAGGGAAATAAACGGACAGTAACCCCTTCGCATGAACAGGGCGAAAGAGTGGCCGAATCCAGCATCAAGTCGTCTTGTTGCTGGTGAGATTGATGGCGCGTCAGGCGTCACATGAGCCTCACCGGGTCACCGGGACGGGCGTCCGGGCCGGGCCGGAGCGCCCACCGCCCGCTTCCTCCCGCCGCGCGGCGCTTCCGGGCGAAGTGTGGCGGCCGGGGGCCGGGGCAGGATCGCCCTGTTCGCGCCACTCGCCGTGAGCGCGGCCCCCCGCCCTCGTTCCCGAACAGGGTCCGCAGGGCCTCGCACACCAGAAGGGAAACACCGTGAGCACTTCCGGTCGAAGGCCGCCCGCGGGCCGAACCTCGTGGCGCAAGGCGGCGGTTGTCGCCCTGCCCGCGGTCGCGGCGGTCGCGGTGATGGCCGTCGGGATGGCGGAAGGCGTGCTGGCGTCGTCGTTCGCGGTGTCCGGCACGGCCTTCCAGGTGTCGTCCGGCAAGCTGACGAGCAAGGGCCTGGCCTCGTACGTCGACGTCGACCGGTCGGCGGACGGCCGGGGCCACCCGGTCGCGCTGCTCGGCATCGGTGACGCGACGCTCTCCGACCTCTGCCAGTCCGCCCAGGTCGAAACCCCGCTGGGCACCGTCGTGTTCAAGCTGACGGCCGGCGGCGAGGCCGGGGAGGTGACCGCCACCGATCTGGTCATCGACAGCGAGGACCTCGTCGGGGACGCCCGGTTCGGCGAGGTGGAGTTGGGACGGGACGCCTCCACCCTGGACCGGGTGCCCGGCCTCAAGGGCGCGCCGGGGCAGTTCGGGCTCCAGGCCGGGGACGTCACCGTGGCCGGGGTGCGGTCGCACGCCCGGTCCGCCACCGGTGGCAACTTCCGGCTCAAGGGCCTCTCCCTCGACGTGAAGCTGGGTGGACCGGCTTGCTTCTGAGACTCCTGCGCGGCCCCGTCCCGGCCCGGCTGCGCGCCTGGCGCCGCACCCGGCCGTTCTGGGCCGGGGTGCTGCTGCTCCTCGCCGGCGCCGAACTGCTCGTCGTCCCGCTCGCGCCCTGGGCGGTGCTCGCCGGCCTCGGCCTGGGCGGGATCGCCGCCCTCGGCATCGGCCTCGCCCTGGTGACCGCCGGCCTCTTTCTTTGGTTCCTCCCCGGCACCCGGCACTACGTCGGCATCCACGCGGTGCTGCTGTCGGTACTCTCCTTCGCGGCCAGCAACCTCGGCGGCTTCCTCCTCGGGATGCTGCTGGGCATCGCGGGCGGCGCCATGGGCTTCGCCTGGACACCCGGGGCCCCGCCCGAGCCGCCCGAGCCGCCCGCGCCCGAGCCCGGGCCCCCGCCCGGGGAGAGCACGCCCGGCGAGAGCACGCCCGGCTCCGTCACCACTCCGCCCAAGACCCTGGCGGCCGTGCTGCCCCTCGTGCTGCTGGCGGGGGTGGTCGCCCCCGGGCGGGCGCCCGGCGACTCCACCGCGCCCACCGCCGCCCGGTCACCGACGTCGGTGACCTCCTCGTCCTTCGCGCCCCACGGCTTCACGCTCGCCGGGGTCTCCCGGGTGCCCACCGCGGCCGGGCCCCGGAAGGTCATGGTCCTCAGGATGCGGGCGGCCACTCTCACCGACTACCGGCTGCGGAGCCGGGACGGCGGACCGGCGCGCTACATCCTCGGCGCCGACGGCCTGCGCCTCGACGGCCGGGTGACGCTCTACCTCTCCCGGTTCAGCGGCTGCCTCCAAGGGGTGCTGTGCCTGACGTTCACCCCCGACACGCTGCCCGTGCCGCCGGTCGTCCCCCCGTTCGTCTTCATGACGAACGTGTCCGCCGAACAGGCGCTGGTCACCAGCGACACCATCGTCGCCGAGCGGCTCACCCTCACCGCGGAACCGGACACCGGGAGCGGCGCGACCTGACCGGGCGATCGCCCCACGCCTCAGACGGCCCACGCGTCAGGAGGCCGTACACCAGACGGCCGTACGTCAGGCGGCGGGCGCCTCGGCGAGGAAGCCGATGAGCTCCTGCACCGCCGGCACGCCGGTGTGCGGGAGGAACCTGCGCCGGCACTGGCCGACGACCCCCGCGGGCACCCGGTCGAACAGGGCCACGGCCCGGCGGGCGCTGCGCACGGCGGCCTCGGGTTCCCGGAGCGCCAGCTGCGCGTCGGCGACGGCCAGCAGGTCCCGGGCGACAAGCAGGGGCGGCTGCGCGGAGCCGCCCGGCCGGGCCCTGCCGGTGACGAGCCCCGTGAAGTGCTCCAGGGCCCGCTTGGGCTGGCCCGCGTCGAGCCAGGCCCGCGCCGCCGCCATGTCCAGCCACTCCTCGTCGACGTTGCCGTACGGGGAGGGGTCACCGCCGGTGCCCAGGGCGTCGACGGTGCGGTCCAGGGCCCTGGCGCCGGCGATGATCTCTCCGCGCCGGGCGTACGCGCGGGCCTCCCGGCTGTGCAGCACGGCCGAGAGCCCGGGCGGCGGAGCGGGGGTGATCGCCCGGGCCGCCTCGACCAGGGACAGCACGTCCGCGGGGTCGCCCGCGTCGATGTGACTCCACGCCAGGTCGGCCAGGCAGAGGGAGACCGTCAGCGGCGAGGCGGCCCGCGCGGCGGCGCGCACCGCGGCGAGGTAGTGCCGCTCCGCCCTGACGTCCTCCCCGAGCCCCTTGCTGATCAGTCCGCACAGGTGGGCGATGTGCGCGGTGACGAGCTGCAGCCGGGCGCCGGTCGCCCGGTCGTGGCCGCTGTCGGCCAACAGGGCGCAGGTCAGGTCGAGTTCGGCGCGGGACAGCCGGTAGAGCGTGACCGGATTGACGGTCGACACCAGCTCGTACAGCGCGTACGAGCGGTCCTCTATCAGGGCGAGCGTCTCGGAGGTGACGCGGTGGGCGCCGCGGGCGGCCGGCGGCGCGACGGTCACCGCGGTCCGTGTCTCGCGGACGAACGCGGCGAGGGCGGCGCCGGTGACGGTGAGCCGGCAGCGGGCGGGGTGGACCGTCGGCCGCTCCTTCTCCGGCACGGCGCCGGCGTCCTCCTCGCCGTGGCGCGCGCGGTCCGCCCGCGGCGTGGCGGCGGTGCCCAGGTGCAGCCAGTGCGGCCAGCCCAGGCGCTGCACCTCCTCCTCGGGCACCCGGTGGATGTGCGCGATGGCGAGCTGGGTGCTGTGGTCGGGCGGTACTCCCTGGGTCTCCCAGCGGGAGACCTTCTCCCGGCGCCGGTGCAGCTTCCCGAAGCCCAGCGCCTCGTGGGTGTCGGCCACCAGTAACGCGTAGGAGAGCTGCGTGTCCCCGGTCAGGGCGCGCAGCAGCGCCAGTGGGTGCCGGGACCGTGTCATGGAGCCGCGCCTTCTGTGAACGATCGGACCGGACCAGCGGCGCTGAGTACGAGCGAACGTCAAGCCTCCGGTACGACATGTCTCACCATGAGATCATGCCCACAGGAGTGTAGACGCACCCTCCGTGCACGGCCGACGTACCGAGCGTACGGCCCGTCACGGCGGGGCGGGCGGGGTTCAGGCGGACCGCTGGTGCCAGGCGTCCTGGAAGTTGCGGCGCGCGCGGTGCAGCCGCGAGCGGACCGTGCCGACCGGAAGGGCGAGGGTCGTGGCCATCTCCTGTTCGTTCATGCCGTAGACGGCACGGAGGGTGAGGATCTGCCGGTGCTGGTCGGGCAGCCGGTCCATGACGTCGGAGATGTGGACGGTGGCCAGCGGGTTGGCGTCCTGCGCGACGTCGGGCAGCCCGTCGGCCCCGCCCTGGCTCAGCCGCTTCGAGGTGCGCACCGCCTCCCGCACGGTGACCGAGCGGACCCAGCCGTAGAAGGCCGTGGGCTCGCGCAGCCCGCGGATGCCGCGGAAGATGGCGAGCATCGCCTCCTGCGCGGCGTCGGAGCTGTGCCCCTGGGCGATCGGCAGACACAGCCTCCCGACGAAGGGGGAGATGTGGTGGAGGAGGTCGTTCATGGCCTGGCGGTCCCCGGCCTGTGCGCGCGGCAGCAGTGCCGTGACGGCGAAGTCACTCGTCTCGTTCGATGGACTCACTGCGGGCGGCTCCTGAACTCAGCCTGGTGATGCGGGTGCTGGGGGTGCGGGGTGGATGCGGGGGGAAGCGTGACCGGTGGGAAGCGGCGGGCGGGCGGAGCGGGGGGCGGGCCGCTGCCGGCCGCGCCCCGCCCCCGTCGGCACCGCCGGTGCCCGCCGTCCCGTCAGCCCTGCGCCGCCGCGCCGGCCGGCTCGGTCCGGTCGGCGAGGGTGAGCAGCGTGGTGCGCACGCTGTCGCGGACGGCACGGACCTGCTCGTCGCCGAAGCACTCCGTGCTGTAGGGGATGTCGATGCCGAGGCGGCCGTCGAAGGAGACGACGCACGCCAGCAGCGGGCCTCGCCCGGCCTGGGGGTAGTAGTTCTCGCGGGCCGGGACGAGACGCATGTCGGTGAGTTCCAGGCCGCGCGGCGCCGGCGGGCCGGGGCGGGCGCCCATGTTGGTGACGATCACGCTGGTGGCCAGCAGCGCCGGGTTGCCGGCGACGTGCGGGAGGATCCGCGTCTCGTGGACGAACTCGCGCCGCTCGATGGCGGTGTGGAGGTTCGCGGTGACCAGGCGGCCCAGCGCCACCGGGTCGGCGTCGGCGGCCACCTCCAGGACGTCCAGGAAGGTGGCGACGGCGGGCACCATGACCTCGCGGCCCAGGGGCGGCGTCACGCGGGTGCGCAGGTCCACGGGCGACATGCAGCCCAGTGCCCGCGCTTCGTCGCCGCCGCCGAGCCCGCGGCGGACGGCGATGAGCATCGCCGCGCCGATGAGCCCGTGGACCGAGACCTCCGCGGCCTTCGCGAAGCGCAGGAGCCGCGTCGTCTCCTCGGGTTCGAGCAGGACGCGCTGCACCTCGATCCTGGCCCGGGCGGCCTCGGGGGTGCCCGTCGCCCCGTAGGGCAGGGCGGAGACCGGGGAGCGGCGGGTCCGCTCGACCCGGCGGGCGAGGTACTGGGCGACCTCCTCCTCGCCGACCTGCGGCAGCAGGTCGGTGGCGGGGGGCGGGCAGCCGCGCTCCCCGCCGTCCGCCGGGGGCTCGTAGGTCCCGTCGGCGAGCTCGGCGTAGGTCTGCCACAGGGCGTTGTACAGGGCGATGGCGCTGTGGCCGTCGGTGATGACGTGGTCCAGGCTGAGGACGACGACGTGTTCGTCCTCGCCCCGCAGGAGCACCGCGCGGACCAGCGGGCCGCCGTCGTCGAGCGGGGTGTTGAACTCGTCGGAGAGGGCGGTGGGCCCGCCCGGGCGCACCAGCAGCCTCGGCCGCTCGGACTCCGGCAGCGGCTGGAGGGCGGGCGACGGCGCCCCCTCGCCGTCGTGGCGCTCCAGCCCGACCCGGCAGCGCAGCGAGGGGTGTTCGGTCACCTTGGCGTCGAACGCCGCCGCGAGCAGTTCCTCGTCGAGGTCGCCGCGGACGGTGCACGACACCACGGCGCGGCTCTTCTGCGCGACGTAGAGCGTCTCCGCCGGGCACAACGTGCGGTGCATACCACTTACCTTTCATCGACTTCGGGCGCCGGCGGTGCGCCGTGCCGAAGTGCCGGGACCGTTCCCGCTTTCCGTGCGGAACGGGCTGCCCGGGCGGGGGGGGGTGGGAGTCCAGGGCCGGCGGAAATCACCGTCACCTGAAGGTCAGCGCGGTGTTCAGCGGGCCGATGACGCATCTGCCCGGTGGCCGCGTCCCGAGGAGCGGGGTGCGCCGGTGGGCGGCACACCACGAGCCGGTGACGGCAATCCCCTCGTTCCACGATTCGGGCAGCCCTTTTGCGGCGGTCTCGGACTCAGTCATGCACCCTGCTTGAACGATTCGGCCGTTCGGCCAGAAGTCATTGCTGTCGACGGCGGGGCTCACCCTCGGATCGCCCGCACGCACCGAAGCGGAATGGCAGTTTTCAGTGAAGCGGGATCTCTGCCGCCTTTCAAGAGGCACGGAGCGTGCCTCCGGCGTATCTCGACCCTATTGCCTTCCGGCAGTGGTTCTCCATTCCGCCCGGGCCGACCGGGGCGGCCTTGACGTCCTCTTCACATCGCCGTGACGGTGTGTCACGAATGCCCGTCCTATAGGCGTCGAGTGTGACCGCGTGTCAACGCGGGACGGAAAAACAGAGTGACGCACCGGTAAATTCCGGCAGCGAAAGGGGGCTTATCGATCTCTGAACGTGATCTGAACAACAGCGGAAGTCCTCTCACTATGCCCGAGTGTCCACCCGAGGGGACCCCTGTTACCGGGGAAAACCAAAGGAAGTTGGTTCTCCGGAGGAAGGCGCGCGGTGCCGGGGCCTCGCCTTGACTGTCCGAGATCCCCTCATGCAGGGTTAATCTTGGTGGCAGGGCCGCCGCGCCGCGGCACTCTCAGGGTTGCCCCCAAAGGGCCCTACCAGGCAACATCCTTGTGATTCCCGAGAGGCCGCGCGCATCCCCATTCGCGCTCGTAGAGCCGACGTAAGCGCCCGCCCAACGTTGCCCTGTGGGCCTGTCCCGCAGGGCTTTTCTTCGGCAGAAAATTCCATACACCTACTGAGGGTTGGTGCCATGTCTGTTCACGAGGACTCCAGTCGCCCGCTGTCGGGCGCCCAAGAGGGCGTCTGGTTCGCCCACCAGCGACTCGACCACGCGAACGCGGCCTACAACACCGGTGAGTACGTGGAGATCCACGGCCCGGTCGACGCCGAACTCTTCGAGACGGCGCTGCGCCGCACCGTCGCCGAGACCGAGACGCTCCGCCTGCGCTTCGCGGAGACCGCCGACGGGCCCCGCGCCACGCTGTCGTCCGCCGCCGACCGGACCCTGCACTTCGTGGACGTGAGCGCCGAGGCCGATCCGCACGCGGCGGCCGAGGCGTGGATGCGCGCCGACCTCGCGACGGCCGTCGACCTCACCGAGGGGCCGCTCTTCCGCCAGGTCCTCTTCCAGGCGGCGCCCGACCGCTGGTTCTGGTACCTGCGGGCGCACCACATCCTCCTCGACGGCTACGGCTTCACCCTCGTGGCCCGGCGCCTGGCCGAGACCTACAGCGCCCTCGCCACCGGTCAGGACGTGCCGGCGTGCCCGTTCGCCCCGTTGGACCGGCTCCTCGACGACGAGCGGGCCTACCGCGCCTCGGAGCGCTTCGCGCGGGACCGCGCCTACTGGACGGAACGTTTTGCCGACGCTCCCGAGGCCGTGGGCCTGACCGAGGGCTCCGCGCCGCCGGCCGCCGCCTTCCTGCGCCGCACCACGCACCTGACCGCCGCCGAGGCCGAACGGCTCTCGGACGCCGCGACGCGCCTGGGCGCCGCGCGCAACGAGCTGTTCCTCGCGGCCGTCGCCGCCTACCTCCACCGGGTGACCGGCGCCCCGGACGTCGTCCTCGGGCTGCCCACCATGAGCCGGCTCGGCTCCACCGCCCTGCGGGTGCCCGGCACGGTCTCCAACATCCTGCCGGTGCGCCTCGCCGTGCACCCCGGCACGACCGTCGGCGAGCTCGTGGGCGCCGTGGTCTCCGAGGTCCGCGACGTCCGCAAGCACCAGCAGTACCGCGGCGAGGACCTCCGCCGCGACCTCAAGCTCCTGAGCGGCGACCGGCGGCTGTACGGGCCGGTCGTCAACCTCGTGCCGTTCGCCCAGGACCTGCCCTTCGGCGAGCACCCCACGACCTGGCACCACCTGTCGGGCGGCGCGATCGAGGACCTTCAGATCACGGTGCGGCTCGGGGCCGGCGGCAACGGCCTGAAAATCAACTTCGACGCCAACCCGGCGCTGTACACCGAAGCCGAACTCGCCGACCACGAGGGCCGGTTCCTCCTCCTGCTGGACCAGCTCGCCGAGGCCGACGCCGGTCAGACGCTGGCCGCGACGTCCCTGCTGCGTTCCGGCGAGGACCCGGGCTATGCCGCCGGTGCGGCGCAGGACGCCCCGGCTCCGGCCGACGCCACGCTGCCCGCGCGGTTCGAGGCGCAGGCGGCCCGCACCCCGGAAGCGGTGGCGGTCACGTACGAGGGGGCGTCCCTGAGTTACGGGGAGCTCAACGCGCGGGCCAACCGGCTGGCCCGGCTGCTCGTCGAGCGCGGTGCCGGCCCCGGGCACATCGTGGCGCTGGCCCTGCCCCGGTCCACGGAGCTGACGGTCGGCCTTCTGGCCGTGCTGAAGGCCGGTGCGGCCTACCTGCCGCTGGACCCGGCCTACCCGGCCGAGCGCATCCGCTCCGTCACCGAGGACGCCGCGCCCGCCCTGCTGGTGACGGGCGCCCAGGTGGCAGCCGCGCTGCCGGAGACCGGGGCCACCGCGATCGTCCTCGGCGACGCGGACACCGACCGTGACCTCGTCGCGCGCGCGGACACCGATCTCACCGACGCCGAGCGGCTGTCGCCGCTCACGCCGGGGGATGCCGCGTATGTCATTCACACCTCGGGGTCGACGGGCCGCCCGAAGGGC